>DBFOUY010000063.1:0-9861 GCA_048365975.1 Eubacterium sp. | reverse complement strand
TTTGAATGAAATAAGTACAAAAATCCCTGAACTTGAGAATATACAGAATCAGCTTGCAAGGGTTGGTCTGAATATTTCAAAGGTGTTTTTGTATAGTAATGATAAGCAGGCTGACGTTGAAAAGCTTATGGATGAAAGCCTTGCACTGCAGGAGAAAAAGAAAAAGCTCCTTGCTGATAACGGATACAGTGAGGATGCTCTCAATGTCAAATACCATTGTGATGCCTGCAAGGATACGGGTTTTATTCAAAATCGCAGGTGTAAGTGCCATAATGAGCTTTTAAAGGATATTGAAAGGGAAAATCTTTTGAAGATTGCTCCTATTGATGAATGTACATTTGATAGTTTTAAAACCGAGTATTATCCCGACAGAGAGCGTGCTGAGCGTATCAAGGCAAGCTGTCTTAAATATGCTACTCAGTTCACTGCACACGCAAAGAGTTTAATCATATATGGCGGTACAGGACTTGGTAAAACTCATCTTTCACTTGCCATAGCCAATGGTGTTATAAATCGCGGCTTCAGCGTTGTTTACGGCACAGCGCAGAATATTTTTACCGATTTGCAGAATGAGGCATTTGGCAGAAGTGATAATATCAGATATTATGAACGTGCTGTGCTTAACTGTAATCTGCTGATTATTGACGATTTAGGTACTGAATTTAAAAACAGTTATGTTTCAGCTTGTCTTTATAATATAATAAATTCACGTATTCTTGCAAAGCTGCCTACAATTATTTCAACTAATTTTACTACTGCTGAGCTTCAGGAGAAGTATGACCAGCGTGTTACATCAAGAATTATAGGTGAGTATTCACCGCTGTTTTTGACAGGCAAAGATATACGATATATAAAGAGGCAATGATATGACGGACATTTTAGTTAAAATTAAAAATCTTTCAATTATCACAATTGTAGCATCACTTGTTATCGGATTAGTACTGATAATAAAGCCGGGCGAAACGCTTCAGGTTGTAAGTCTGATTTGCGGTGTGTCGCTTATTCTGCTTGGTGTTGCAGCATGGATTAGCTATTTTGTTAAGGATAATGCAATGTTTATGGCAGTCCTCGGCACAATTTCACTGATTGCAGGAATCATTGTTTGTGTTAAATATAAAAGTATAATCACAATAATGCTTTTATTGTTTGGCGCTTTTCTGATAGTCAGCGGTGTTATTGATTTGCTGTCAGCAGTTAAGGCAAAGAAAATAGGCGGTGAAGGCTGGAAAGTATCAATTGCAATGTCAGCAGTAATGATTATTGCAGGTATTATTGTTACAGTTAATCCGTTCACAAGTATGGAAATGATTACAAGATTTTTAGGTGTCGGCTTATTATTCTATGCTGTTATGGATTTGATAGCCTTTTTCCAGATAAAAAAGATTGCAGGACTTGAAACTGTTATTGATAAAAATGTTACAGAAATCAATATTACGCAGGATGATATTGAGTAAATAATGTATAAAAAATCCGAGGTTAAGACCTCGGATTTTTTGTTATTCATATTTACTTTTATCAAAATTAATTGAATTGTTAAATTCATTTTTAACCGCCGTCAGCTTATCGCCGCTCAGATTTTTGCTGATATATGCAAAATCCTTGGCATTTATATGACCGTCTTTTACATAATCGCAGTTACAGATTCTGAAAGGAGATGCAGTATAATCATTATCTGTATTATTTGCAGCTATGGTAATCGGTAAAGTTCTGTCAACAGATGTATCGGTGGATATTGTAAAATCATAAGCACCGCCTGGAACATAAATTGAGAAAAAGCCTTTTGAATTAGTGTAGTATCTGCTGTTGTTGATTGTGATGCAGGCATTCTCAATCGGCTGGTCTGCAAAGTCTACAACAAATCCTTTAAATTCATAACGGGGACTTCCCTTAATCTGAACGTCTATCTCAGTTGATTTGTCGAGATATTCAATTGTCAGTATATTGCGATGATCAGGATTGTCGCTTGTTGAAATCCAGTGGTCGTAATACTGGTTGTCCTTAAACGTGAATCGGTTACCGTCAATTGTTTCATCACCCATTGCAGATGCTGACGTACCATCTTCGTAATATACAGTAATTTTAGTATTAACAATTATTCTGTTAAGGTCATAATGAAAATACTGATTGCCTTCAGAGTCCCTCTGTATTGTACAGTTCATACCGAATTCATAGGTTACAGGGCAGTAAGCTTCAATGCGTTCAATATCTGTTTTATCTATACTGTCACATTCAAGCTTTACTGTTATTGAATCACCCTCTCTTGATGCAAGGTACCAGCCTGCGGCGTAATAGTAGGTGACACCTGCTTCAAGATGATAGGTTAAACAGAACTGCCTGTTTTTATCAGTTGTTTTTGCTGCATTATATGCGAGCTGAATCATTTTTTTCTGACCTGTTTCAGGGTCACGCTCTTTAACAAAGAGATATGCCTCTGTTGCAACGGTGTTGTAGGAACGCAAGGTATATGTTCCCGATTTATCAGGGGTATAGATAAACCATGCTAAATCCTCGTTGCCCGACAGCTTTGCTGATGTTGTTAAATTCAGCATAAGCTGCTGGGCACTGGCAAAGGCTGTTATTGAAACAGCCAGTGTCGAAATCAGAATTGCCAGCACCATAGCAACAGATAAAATTTTCTTTTTCATTTAACTTTCTCCGAATGGGTTAATAGGTGAATTCACCTGTTGCAACATTGATGAAATTACTGAAGTATTGTCTGTATGATGTGTATTTTTCATCCTTGTTTATTACTGCAAAATCCTTTGCGTTGACATAGCCGTCATTGTTGACATCGTATGCCATTAATGGAATATTCTGAGCAGGTGTATTGCTGTTTGCGGTTATCTCAACAGTTCTTGGTGCAATTCCGTTGCCTTTAAGCAATACTGTATTAACGCTGTTTTCAGCAAGCTTAATTGTAGCAAGACCGTTTTCATTGGTTGTAGCCCACAATGAGTTGTTGATGTAAATACCGACATCAGAAACATTTGCAGTGCCGCTCAGATCGCCCTTATTTTCAAGCAGGGTAGTGTTTATGGTAACATTGACAGCATTAGGAATACCGCTGATTTCAATATTGTTAATACCTGTGTTACCCTTTGTTGTAAGCTCTAATTCAGTGCCGTCAACACTCTCTCCGCCGTTGATGAAAATCTTGATATACAGCTTTTCCTGATCATCACACTCAGCAGGTAATGCAAGATTGCCATATGTTTCAACAGGCTTTGATGCGGTGTCGTTGCTTATTGCTCTTACGTTTGAGTTGTCAACATATGTGTAGCTTGTACCATTTGTGCTGTAAGCTACACCCCAGTCACGCGGGCCCTTGTCTGAGCTTATCTGATCAAGATTAAGAGTAAGATCGTGGAAGCCCTTTGTGCTTGTTTCTATTAACCAATAGCCGTTTCCGCTTACCTTGTTGAGTATTTTGTTGGAAACAAATTTGTTTGTGTCACTCCATGCAGCCTTTACACCATACTGATTAGTGTGTGAAATGAGAACTGCATTTGATCCGTTAGGATACATAGAGATTTTACCTGAATTTGCACCGCTTGTATTTCTTGCAGAACGGAAGTTAGATGCTACATAAGCCTCAAAAGGACGCTTGCCTGTTTCGTCGGTGTAGTCAAACTTAACTACTGTGCTTCCTTTATAATAATAGGTGGCAGTATTTACCTTGCTTGTATCCTCATCATCCTCTACCCATACAGCAACTGTATAGGGTTCTTTGACAGCGTTGTTAAAGCCGTTTACTGTTGATAGCTGAATACCTGTTGCAGGATATGTTCCTGACTGAACAATGTTATTTTTAGAGTCGCTTACAAAGTATTTCATACCGAGTCCATCAGGGCTGGTAAAATTAATTATACCATTATCACCGAAATAGTTGGTTGATTTGTTGGTATAAGGCATTTTGTATTCGCCGTTATTTTCTCCTGAAACTGTTACATTGTTAACATATAAATTACCCTTTGATGCTTCGTTGTGAAGCTTTGTATCGCTGAAGGTAAGATCCTCTGTTGTTGCAAGTCTGATGTAAAGCTTGCTGAGATTATTGCAGGCTGCCGGTAGCTTAGCTGTCAGGAATAACTGCTCCAATGCGGCATTTGCTGTTAATGGTGCATTGGTTCTTACATTAGTAAAGTTTTCACCGTCTGTACTGTATTGAAGAGTTATGCTCTTAGGTCCCTGAGCGGTGGTATATGCCTTACAGCTAAAGCAGACATTTTCAAAGCCTGCGGTTGACACTTCAAATGTAAAGCCTGAATTTTCACTCCATTTTGCACCGTCATCAGGGGCAATACTGAAAGCTTTGTTGTTTTCGTTCCAAAGAGGAACATATTGTGCTTTCCCATCGGTTTCTGCCGTCATTCTGCCGCTTTTGCCGTATGTACCGCCTGTTGACTGTACCTTTGCATTTGTAACATCAGTTGAATAGGTTTCATAATCAAAGCTGTTGATATTGATTCCGCCATATGCTACAGACATTGCTATCTCGTCGCTCTTGATATCATTAAATGCTGAGTAAGCTGTTATTTCTGCGGTATCACCGATTTTTGCATTGCTGTCAAAAGGATTGAATGTGCCTGTATAAAGTACAGGTTCAGCGGAATTTACTGAGTAGTAAACATCTGCACCGCCGTTATTATCCTTGATTACAATGGTGCCGTCATTGAAGATTGTTGAATTGTTTTCAGGTAATACAGTAGGTGCATAAAGTGATGTTATTACACTGAGTGAAGCACCTGTTACCTTTACATTGTTAACTGCGGCGTCACCGCTTGTCTGATTAACAATAGTTCCTGTACCGTTTATCGCAAGGTCCTTGCAGACAACCATTCTTATATGCAGATTTTTAACATTGTTACACTCAGCGGGAAGCTGTACCTCGTTAAATGCCTGCTCCATTGTTTTGTTGGCTGTAATTGAGTAAGAAGCACCATTGACATCTGTATAATTTATGCCGTCTGTGCTGTATTGCAGCTTCCACTCCTTCGGTGCTTTTTTTGTACCACCGAGTTTTGCACTGAATTTGATGTTTTCAAAGCCTGCAGTTGAAACTACTGTTTCAAAGTAAGGATATGTTCCCCAGCCGAGAGCGGAGGTTTTTGATGTGCCCATAACAGGTGCCTGGTCATTTGCAGTAGTATTGTCCGTGTTTGTGTATAAGTCGGCGGTGCCTGACCAATTAATTTTTGCCTGATCCTTGGCATTTACGCTTGCATACAGATTTGAGGTTGCCTGATATTCACCGCTTGTTGCAGTATAATAGAATTCAGAACCTGTTGCATCGCCGCTTGTAAGCTGAGCACTGTTTGCAGTGTAGTCATAATCCCAGGCAGCAATTGTTTTCTGATATGATTCAGGTCTTGAGCCTGCAAGAATGGTGCAGGAGTTTGACGTTACGCTTCCTGTCAGATTTTTGCCGTCACCGTTCGCGGTAACAGTTATTACAGCACCAACGTCTGATGCATCAGTAAGATAGCTGCTACCTGTTTCTCTGACGATTGCTGTGCCGTTTTTATACCACTGATATGATGCGGCATCCGTTAAATTATTGCCTGCTGAATCAATAAGCTTGGCATTAAGCTCAGTATGTGAATATGCCGCAGAGTCAATTGTCAGTGTGCTGCTTGTCAATGGATTTGGTATAATATTGAAAGTAATATTTTTTGAGCCTGTATAACCATTAATACCTGTTGCAGTGATTGTGGCAGCGCCTGTGTTGATATTGTTTGAATAGCTTAAAGTGTAATCAACGCCTTCAGTAAGCTGAATCTTGCCGATTTTAACGTCATTATATGTAATATTTACTTCAGGAGTAATTTCACTGCCTGTATAAAGCTGATCTGTTATACTGTCAACTAATGTGCCGCTGAAATTGATAGGAGAAATCTGTGAATTAATCCAGGTTTTGCGTTCATTGAACCAGTTGTTCATACCGCTGACATTTTCAGCAGTTTTATATGTTCCGCCGTTTCTGTCAAGACGGATTGCGTCCATAATTCCGCTTTTTGTTACAGTGTTTATATATTCCTCGGCTGATTTCAGTTTGCCTGTCGGATCGGTTGCTTTGCCTGTGATAATGTCAACAGCAGGTGATACGATGCTGTACCAGTATTTTTCAGCCATTGACCAGAAATCGTCACAGTTTGTAGCAAGTGCACCATAGAAATTAAGTGGTGATTCTGTATCCTTGCTGTATGTTGTGGTACTGTCATTACATCTCCAGCGATAAATTCTTGAGTTTTTTGTGTACCAGCCATCTGATGAAGTCCATGAATGCCCCCAACGGCTGCCGTTTAAATCAAAGCCGATACAGTTGTCCATGTCCCACATAGGACCGGCGTAAAGCTTTGTGTCAAGGGTGTCACTTTCCTTATAAAAGTATGTTGAAGACGTTGAAGAGTCCATATTCTTGAAAAATTCCTGTGTCCAGTAGTATCTTACCGCTGAATCTGCATCAAGAATATCAGACCATTTTTTACCCTGATACTGAGCAGCAGGAGCAGGGTTTGTAATCTTTACAGAACCGTATCTTGCAATATTAAGAGTATTATGACCTGAACAGTTTGTTGTTGATGATGTGTTAGGCACAACGCCGTTATTATAAACTGAAGAACCGAGAGCATATAAAAGATTGTAGCTGTAATCAACCATAGCTTCTGTCGCATAGTCGGCACTTTTTATTACCCAGCCCTGTCGGTTATATCCGCAGAAGCCTGCATTTTCTGTTATCCAGCGTTCACTGATTTCAAGCTCATACAGATAACCTCCGGTCTGGTCGGTAATATCAGTAAGTCCCGTTGAATATCTTTTTGAGCCTATGTTCTGCCCTGGGTAAGCTCTGTCAATAGTAGTTGAGCCATTAGTATTTTTTGTTGTAACGGTTGTTCCTGTTAAATCCTTTGGAATAATTGCGCCTGTTACAGGATCAGCAGTTCCGTTTGCGATTTCGAGGTTTTCATATGCGTCGCTGATATTAATTCTGTTTGATTTGATTTCAACCTTTTCAGCAAGCTGATATGAGCCTAAGTATTGCTGGTTAACATAAAGGTCAACAGGCTTGCAGTGTGGCTGATATTTAATTCCTATATAATCTGCAAAGTCATAGGTAAGCTGATTTTTTACAAGTGTCAGATCGCCCGAGTTTGCAAGCAGACACCATTTTTTTGCTGAATTCATACCAAGCAAAGAGGTGGATTTTGCAAGCTTAATATTATATGGGTTTTTAATACCGCCGTTTTTGTCAGCCATAGATGTTCCTGTCCATGTACCATTTCCACGTCCGCTCATTTTTTCCATTATACCCATATAGTCGATTTTGCCGTTTGGCTGAACAACCATAATTGAGCCGGGCTCGCTGACTGAGTGGTCACTGCTGGCTGTAATGGAGCTGAGAGAGCCGGAGTCTGTGTCTATATAAACAGTACCTACCTCACCGCTCTTAATCACTGTTACAGTATAGTTAGTATTGTTAACTGTTACTGTTGCATTTTTTGAAATGCCGCCCTCGTTAATGCTTGCAAAAACATCTGTTGGTATACCGCTTGTAAGCTGAGTTGTTATTCCGTCAATAGTAACCGAAGCTGTTGTGTTGTCGGCAAACCATATTTTCAGTGCAGACAAATCTGCAGTTGACGGGAAAAACCAATAATAGTTGCTTGAGCTTGTGCTTCTTTTAAATGGTGCAATACCGCCCAGAGCAGCCAGATTGTCGCCTGCATTGAATTCTGCAATGTCAGTCTGCGACAATACATTTTCTGCATCTGCCCATATGGGAGCACTCTGTTTTTCAAGAGTGACAGCACTTTCAGCCGCTGAAGCTGACAACGGTGATATTGCAAGGGTTGTCAGCACTATTACAGCAGCTAAAAGTACTGCAAGCATTTTTCTGAATGTTTTTTTCACTTCTTATTCTCCTCTTTTATTTTAGAAATCAGCGTATCTTATATTGCCGTCAGGTTCAACATTTATTGAATTACCTGATGCATTTTTTACGACATTTGCACCTGATGGGGAGCAGATAAATGCCTTTGCTTTGTTTGCTGATACATAATCGTTAACAGTGTACTGAGTTGCTTGCATACCCTTGACTGTTACAGTTGACTGACCGCAGTTTGTGAGTCGTGAGTTGTTTGAGCCTGATGCCTCAACACGACCTCCGTTTATTTCAAACTGTCCCTTAGGATTAAGATTGATAACCTTTCTGACCTTAAGTGCATATTTCATATCGGTCAGTGCAGTGATGAATAAGTCACCGCCGTTGATAATGATGTAATCGTCGGTATCAATACCGTCTGCACAGTCAAAGTCATAGAGTGAGTTGATAGTAATTGTGCTTTTGCCGTCAGTTTCGTTATAACCGTTATATAAGAACTTATTGCAGTGAATACCGTCGCCCTTTGATTTGATGTTGATTGTAGCACCGCCGTTGACAGTTACCTTTCTGTCGCAGGATATACCCTGCTTTGCGGCACTTGTTATATTCAGTGTGGCGTTTTTGATGCTCATTGATTCTGTTGAGCAGATACCGCTGAGATTCTGACCGCCGTCGATTTCAGCACTTCCATGACCCTTGATTGCTAATTTGCATTCGCTGTAAATTGTTCCGTTTTTACCGCTGCCGTTTGCTTTGAAGGAATTATTTCCTGTAAAGCTTAATTCAACCTTTGGTGCGGCAACCTCAACACCTGAGCCGATTGAACCGCCTGTGCCAACCTCTTCTCCGTCATTTTCCTTGTTCTTTTCTCTGTCAGCATCGGTGAATTTAAGTGCGGTTTTTTTATTTGCATTGAGTGTTACATCATAGAATTTAACCTCAACATCCTCGTCAATATGAAATCTGAATTCCATCTGACCGAAGAATGTGTCTGTTTCACTTGTAATATAGTATTTGCTGTGCTCTCCCGCACCTTCAATTACTATTTCCTTGCCACCTGTTGCAGCAGAGCCTGAAACAGTGACGTTTGATGCATCACAGGCAATCTCACCATTTTTCTTCAGAACAATTGCTGTGTAATCAACTGTTGGCTCAGGGGCTGTTGGTTCATTTCCTCCGCTTGGACTAGTTGGTTTTTTGTCATCCGATTGGGTAGGCTTTTCTTCAGGCTTTTTTGTCGTGGTTTCACCAGGCTTTATCGGTGGGTGAGATTCAATAAGATTTGGGGCATCAGTTGTTTTGTTGACAGTCTGAGTTTTGCCGTCACTTGTTTTAACCTGTGTAATTGTCTTGTTGCCTTCTTTTTTTGTTTCAACAGTTACATTAACAAGCTTGCCCTTATCATCCTTATCAAGTCTGATAAACAGGTTGTTTGCACTGTCGTCTGTTGTTGTAGCCTTGAAATATTCGGTTACATCCTTGTCGTTGTCAAGGTCAAGTGCATCCTGAAGTGCAACGATATTGCCCTTGTCGTCAACCATTGCGGTTAATGTAACCGGCTTGTCATTTGCCATTTTGATAGAGAAATTACCTTCCTCGTCTGCTTCAACAGCAATAACCTGTTTTATGTATGGATAGCTCTTTTCGTCAAGAACTTTGCCGTCTTTATCCTTTGCTGCCTTAACATAGCCTGCAATTATTGTTGTGCCGTCACTATGATAAATCGGAATCAGCGTTAAGATATTTCCGTCTTTATCAGTTACTTCAAATGTCGTGTCCTCAGTTTCAACTGCCTCTGTTACTCCGTCATCAGCATCTGTAACCTCTACAACATCTGAAGGACTCTCGGCAGCAGGCTTTGCCTCCTGATTTGAACATGCAGTAAATGCTGTTACAGTAATAATTACAGCAAGCAGTAATGATGTTATTTTTTTCATTTTCATATTTTCACCAGCTCAATATCTATTATTATACCACAA
>DBFOUY010000062.1:0-3312 GCA_048365975.1 Eubacterium sp. | reverse complement strand
ATTTCTATGCATTTCTTGATACCGAACTTGAACAGATTCTCTGTTTTGATACTGAGATAGATGCAGAGAAATTCTGTAATGAAAAATCAGCAATATTTATTGTAATGCCTGAAGAAGATGACACCAAGTATTTTATGGTATCGCTCTTTCTTCAACAGTTTTACAGAGAGATATTAACCGTTGCCGATGAGAACAATGGTAAGCTGAAAAACAGAGTAATGATGTATCTCGATGAGTTCGGCACGCTGCCCAAGATACAATCTGCTGAATTGATGTTTTCAGCAGGGCGTTCAAGAAGAATTAGCATTGTTCCGATCATACAATCCTTTGCTCAGCTTAACAAAAACTATGGTAACGAAGGTGCTGAAATTATAACCGATAACACGCAGTTAACCATATTCGGCGGTTTTGCTCCAAACTCTAAATCAGCCGAAGTATTATCAAAGGCAATGGGCAGCCGAACAGTAATGAGCGGTTCTGTCAGCCGAGGGAAGAACGATCCAAGTCAATCACTTCAAATGATTGAAAGACCGCTTATGACTCCCGATGAGTTAAAATCAATGCCCAAAGGTCAATTTATTGTTATGAAAACGGGACATAATCCTATGAAGATAAAACTTAAATTATTTTTTAAATGGGGGATTAAGTTTGAAGAACCATTCAGTCTTAATGAACAGAATACTCGTGAGGTAAAGTATCTTAACAAAAACGAACTTGAATCTGCCATTATCGAATTATATGGCGGAGAAGAACTGACTGAAGAAGAAATACAGGCAGCACTTGAAAAGGCTGCTCAGGTTCATCCATCACCAAGAGCATTGACAGAACAGGAAATTGAAAAAAGAAAGGCAAAAAAGAAGAAAAAGGATAACGATTCAAAAGGCGAAGGGCAACAGAATAATACTACTAAGAATGTTCCAACACCAAGAATGAATAGTGTTAAGTAATACATTAAAAATTTTAAATTAGATATCATATAAACAATGGCCGCTGGTTTTTCAACGGTTGTTGTTTATATTCGTATATCAGAATTTAAGTTTCCTGAATTTTTGCGGAGATATGCCTGTGTTTGAAGTGAAAAAATATATGAAATTTGAATCACTGTTAAAACCTGTTTCAAATGCAATTTCCGATATAGTTAAATCTGTTTTCTTCAAATAATCTTTCGCACGGTTAAGTCTGGAAATCAGAACATAATCATATGGCGAAAAACCGGTCTGCTGTTTGAATATCTTTGAAAAATGAGAGGTGCTCATATGAATCGAATTTGCTATATCAGCAACGGTTATTTTTTTATTTAAATGATTGATAATATACTCCTTTGCATTTTGAATAATATCTTCATAGCTTATATTGTTACTGCTGATATGCAGAGGATTAGACAATTCTGCAAGGAGCTTATAAATATCCAGCGACATATTGATTTCCGGTATATGTTCATTTGTGCTGATGTTGTTGAATATACGAAAAAGCAGTGTCTTAACATGCTCGGTGTTACTGCATTTAATTAAATTGCCTTCATTCTTTGTGATTTCTCTGTAAAAATTCAGGCAATTATTTCCGCTGAAATGTACCCATATAGACTCAAAACTATAATTTGTATAATATTCGTGCGGCTTAAAGCAGTCTAAAATAACCGTATCGCCTTCACGTGCTGTAATGTGTTTGCCGTCTTTTACAAATGTAAAGCTTCCATTGATAATATGTGTAATCAGCAGACTTGTATAATTATCACGCACTAAATGATAATTTTTTATGCAATAAAAATGCCCTGCACTTAACGGATAAAAATACAGTTTTCTCGCTGTTGGAGAGGGGGATGAAAAGTATAAATCCGATTTATTTAAAACTCCTGTTTCTCTTGATTTCATAGTGTATCCTTCTTTTATAACAATAATAGAATTTCTAAATTATAAAATTGCATTTTGAAAAACAACGCTGCAACATTATTGTATAATGTAAATAGAAATTTGTCAAACAAAATATATATTGTTGTAAATTATGAGGTAAAATTTATGCGTTATTCAAAAGTTAAGGTGTGGGAAGAATCAGTTGTTATACCAACCTATAAAATCGGAAATCCTGATAAAAATCCTATGTTTCTTGAAAAAAGAGTTTATCAGGGCTCTTCGGGAAAGGTATATCCGCATACTGTTATTGATAAGATATATGATGAAAAATATGACAGGGAATATAAAGCTGTATTTCTTGAAAATGATTTTGTCAAAATAATGGTTCTGCCTGAAATCGGCGGCAGAATTCAGCGTGCAACAGATAAGACAAACGGTTATGATTTTGTTTACTATAATCACGTTATAAAACCTGCGTTGGTTGGTCTTGCAGGACCGTGGATATCTGGCGGTATAGAATTTAACTGGCCGCAGCACCACAGACCGAGTACCTTTGATAAGGTAGATTATACATATCGTGAAAACTCAGACGGCAGTGCAACAATAACTGTCGGTGAAATTGAAAATATGTTCAGAACAAAGGGAATAGTCAATTTCACTCTTTACCCTGACAGCACTTATATCGAAATAAAAGCACAGCTTTATAACCGAACTGATGTACCGCAGACTTTTCTTTGGTGGGCTAATCCGGCTGTTGCAGTAAATGATAACACAAGAACAATTATGCCGCCCGATGTAACAGCTGTTATGGATCACGGCAAGCGTGATGTGTCTGAATTCCCGATAGCAACGGGTACTTATTATAAGGTGGATTACAGTAAGGGCGTTGATATTTCAAGATACAAAAATCTTCCTGTGCCAACATCATATATGGCTGCAAAAAGTGATTATGATTTTGTGGGCGGGTATGATGACGGAATTGAAGCTGGTATTTTGCATGTTGCCGATCATCATATATCGCCCGGTAAAAAACAGTGGACATGGGGTTGTGGTGATTTCGGAAAGGCTTGGGACAGAAACCTTACTGATGAAGACGGCCCGTATGTTGAGCTTATGACGGGTTGCTTTACTGATAATCAGCCTGATTTCAGCTGGATTGCTCCTATGGAGGAACGCAGATTTACTCAATACTTTATGCCGTATAAAAAACTTGGCACTGTTCATAATGCAACAAAGGATTTGGCAATTCATATTGAAAATGGAAAAGCCGCACTTTATGCAACAGGCAATGTTGGTGAAATAACAATTAAACTGATTTCTGATGATAAGACTGAAGAACATACTGCTGTTATGAATCCTACTGATTATATTGAATTTGATATTGCGGACAGTAAAAACGCTGAAATCGAAGTATATAAAAACAATCGAAAATATCTTTCTTATAATACTAACTGCAAAAAGC
>DBFOUY010000061.1:0-5250 GCA_048365975.1 Eubacterium sp. | reverse complement strand
CTGCATACAGAGCTTGATGACAATAAGCTACGTTATTATATCCTTTTGGATGAGTTGTTTTAAAAAATATATCTATGAAAAAAGCACGGAGTAAATCCGTGCTTTAATTTATATTCTTTTATCTTTTTCAAATGCTTTTTGTACTGCGTTATGAACAGCACTCTCAAATCCATCTGCCTGCAGAGAGGTGACACCTTCAATTGTTGTGCCTCCCGGTGAGCAAACATTGTCAATTAATTTCCAAGGGTGCTGATCGCTTTCCATAATCATTTTTGCACTGCCATAAACTGTCTGAGCGGCAATTTTTAATGCTTCATCTTTCTTCATTCCGTTTTTAACGCCTGCCCTTGCAAGGCTGTCAATAAACATATATGCAAATGCAGGGGCGCATCCACCGATAGCACTGTAAATTGAAAACTGGCTTTCATCAATATAAAGGCATTTGCCAAAGCAGGAAAGAAGCATTTCAACAGCCTCAATATCTTCCTTTGTAACTAATTTATTATAGCAATATGCACAGATTGCTTCGCCAACCATAGCGTTGATATTCGGCATAACTCTGACAATTCTTGCATTGTCAGCAGCAATATCGTTTTCAAGAAAGGCAATCTCCTTGCCTGCAGCAATTGAAATAACAAGCGGACTGTTTGTATGAATGCCGCTGAGTACATCGCCGAGAACATTCGGCTTTACAGCTAAAAACAAAACATCACAATTATCTGTTACAGCATCCTGTTCATCGCATATTGTAACACCTAACTCATTATGAAGCTTATTCATAGCAGGTTTGTATGTATCAAATACAAATATATTTTCATTGTTAATATTACTGTTTTTAACTATTCCGTTAATAATTGCTGCAGCCATATTTCCGCAGCCGATAAATCCAAGCTTCATTTTAATTCCTCTTTATATTATTGATACAATAATAATATCACTAAGGAAATAAAAAATCAATTCTTTTTCATTTCAATATATTTTTTTCTTGTGGCGAGTCCGCCTCTTATATGACGTTCAGCCTTGTTTTCCTCAAGGACTGCTTTAACCTCGCTGCAGAGCAGGGGATTAATAACAGATAATCTTTTAGTTACATCGTTATGTACTGTCGATTTGCTGATACCGAAAACTGCTGCTGCCTGTCTGACGGTAGCACCGGTTTCAACAATATAGTGACCTAAATCAATACATCTTTTTTCTACATTGCCAATCAAGTTTTTCACCTGCCTTGGTAATGTATATGCTTAATAAAAAAAAATATGACAAGGGACTGACATTTAGTCAGTCCTTTTAGACTGTCGATAAAGTGGGCTGAAACACGCCAAAATAATCCATTTGAATAGTAAATCGTAGGGGTGATTTGCAATCGCCTACTATTCAGTTATCTTTAAATTGCATAAGAAAAATGGCTTGAACATCGAGTTCAAGCCATTTTTGGCGTTTTCTGTTTTTTGCTCGGAGGCAGTACCATCGTACAGCTCCCACTCGCAATAAAACAGAATTCAGCTCCATTTCTCAACAGTCTTCAACGTGTTACTTATTCTTCATTAGCGGCATTATTATCGCCTGCAAGCTCACCAATCATATCAGTTAATGTTTTCTGATTTAGCTCATTAACACGGTCGTACTTGGTTTCATCTTTGTTTTCAGATTTTTCGCCATCCTCTTCAATAACCTTTAATGAAAGCTCCTTGCCTGTAACAGAGAATGAATAAACAATTTCCTTTGCGGTTTTAGGATTTTTCATTGTCAGCTTATTGCCGTGAATCTCATATTCGCCTGAAAAAATCACAGTAGAGATATAGGAATCATAAGTTCCGTCTTCATAAAACACAAATGCTGAAAGACCGGGGCTTTTCTGGCTTTGCCATTTTCCGATAATCTGATCTTCGTTTGAAGTGAAAACGGATTTTGCAGCATCAACAGGGTTCTGCTTTGTTGCAACACAATAAACACCGCCTGCAATAACAATAAGCATAATTACTGCAACAACTATTGAGATAATAGTCTGTGTTTTGTTAAGTTTAGTTTTAGCCATTATTTTAATCCTTTCTCAGTAAGAATTTTATCAATTCTTGAAGCAGAGTCAAGCAGAGAGGATACAGACATATCATGATTGAGTGTATCAATAAAATATGCTGTATATTTTGAAAGCTCAACACTTACATACCATTCTCTTGACAACAGCTCAGGTGTCTGATAAACGCCGTTGGTTGTAAACACACGGTCAAAAATACCATCTGAATATGCCTTGTCAAAAACATCAAGTCCGTTACAGAATAAGCCAAAGGTTGTGCATACAAAAATTCTTCCTGCACCGAGTGATTTAAGCTTGCTTGCAACCTCAAGCATTGATTCACCTGATGAAATCATATCATCAACAATTATAATATCCTTGCCCTCAACGGAATCACCAAGATACTGATGCTCAACAATAGGGTTTCTTCCATTAACAATTTTAGTATAATCTCTTCTTTTATAGAACATACCGAGGTTAACACCAAGCTGAGTTGCAAAGTAAATACATCTTTGCATTGCACCTTCATCAGGTGAAATAATCATAAGGTGATCTTTATTTACTGAAAGGTCGTCAACATTGTTAACAAGAGCTTTGATCATCTGGTATGTAGGCATTACATTTTCAAATGACTGATCGGGAATTGAGTTCTGAACCCTCTGATCGTGAGCATCAAATGTAATGATATTGTCAACACCAAGGTCAACCAGCTCCTGCAATGCCATAGCACAATCGAGTGATTCACGTGCGCTTCTTTTATGCTGTCTTCCCTCATAGAGCATAGGCATAATAACTGAAACCCTCTTCGGTTTTGATGATAATGCGTGAATAACTCTCTTTAAATCTGCAAAATGATCATCAGGTGATTTCGGAACAGTCATTCCATACATATTATATGTGCAGCTATAGTTAAATACATCTGCAATAATATAAATGTCATAACCGCGAACACTTTCGTTGATAACGCCCTTGCCTTCACCACTGCCAAAGCGAGGGATTGACACATTAATTTTATATGTATCACGCTGATATCCATAAAAAGCTATTGTTTCAGCATGCTCCTGTGCCTGTGTTTTTCTCCATTTAACAAGGTACTGGTCAATTTTATCGGTTAAAGCCTCACATCCTGGCATACCTATTATACCGAGGGGACCGATTGGAATTGAATTGATGTTGATTGCTGTCTGTCTTGCCATATATAATTGACTCCTCTCAAGTTTTACACGCATATTCTACAACAAATGACTTATATTGTAAATATATATTTTTTATTTGTTACTGATTTTTAACTGGAAAGATTATCAACCTCTTTCTTTTTCAGCTTTATATAAATTAAATATCCGCATACTCCTGCAAATGCAGCAGACGAAATTAATATGCCGTATTTCAAACCTCTCGGTGAATATCTGTATTCCACAGTGTGCTCACCCTGTTTGATTGCAGTTCCGAGCATTGCAGTACCGATTTTAAAGGTATCCGCCTTTTCGCCGTCAATGTATATGCTCCAGCCTTCATCATAAGGGATTGAAGAATATAAATAGCTGTTTTCAGTTACGCTGATAGTTCCGATAAGGGTTGTATCATTGTATTCTGTTATATTCAATGCATTATTATTTAATCTTTTATATCCTGAATTCAGAACATCCTCGTCGACAGTATAAGCAAAAATATCCGCATAACATTCTTCAACATCAGCACCCCCGCAGTCAATTGAAAGCTTTAACTCCTCACCGGCTTCATAGTAACCGCAGTCAAGAATATACGGCTCATCAATATTCTGAGTATGTGAGCCAAGCTTGGTGCTCGAAATATCAATTGAAGAAATGTCGGGTGATTTTACATAAAGATATATATTACCGCTTTTTACAGGTGTAATTTTTATATCTGCATATGCATAACTAGAATCGGCATCATACTTACTGAACCAGTAGGTGCCGTTTTTAATAATTTTGTCACCGCTTACATTGTCATAATTTGTATCGAGATATTTTACCTCTTTAAATATCCCACTGAAGCCTGTTGCAAGCTCAAAAAAATCTCGCTGCACTTCAAACGGATTGCCCTCGCTTGTATCCCACAGCTCTATATTCTCATTTGCAGCAAAAGAAACAGGAAGAGAATACTTGTTTTCATAAACATTTGTTTTTCCGTCAGAAGTGGAAAATTTATAATTATATAGATTTTCACTCGGAGCAATGCTGATATCAGTCTGTAAAAGATATTTTATATTGAACATCATATTATAGATAGGTGTCTGAGTGTTGTAAGTGTAGCTGTTTATTCTGTTGCCGAACATACCCAGGCTGTACTGAAGCTGTGAGTAGTCCTCGTAAGCCATTGATGAAAAGGTTGACATACCATTATAACCAAAATAACAGGGGTCCATTCTTGTTTCAAGATGGCAAAGCTCCTGACGGTAAAAACCTTTGTCATCATCTTTTATCTTTTTGATTGCTTCAGTATAGGTGCTGTAATTCTCTTTATATGATGAATTACTCTGTGTAATGAGTATTGCCTGTGTGTCGGCAATAAGAACCTCACTGAAACAAATCAGTACTGCCAGAGCTGAAGCAATAAGCTTATCCGCTTTTTTGTTTCTGACAAAGCAAAGGTAACCTGTCCAGATAATTACAAAAGCAATACTGGTATAAATGGTGGTTTCCATCATTTTTGTTGTTGACATTTTCTGTGCAAGAATAATAAAAAACACCCATAAAATTCCTGCAAAGGTAATATCCCTGATTTCAAGTACCCTGATTTTCGATATTGCCTTATATCCGACAACAAGAAGAATAAAGGAATACATATAAGAAAATCTGAACGGCAAATCATTAGGGAAGTGGAAAGCGTGCCACACAAAGTTAAGGCAGTTATTGTCAAAGCTGAAAAGGAATACAAGCATAAGAACAATGTAAACAGCTTTTTCCTTCAGTCTGATATTTTTATTAACAATAAACAGCGGAAGAAGAATAGCTGCAAGCATTCCTGAATATACATTTGGTAAAACATCCTCACCGCTGCTTCTGATTGTAGTTTCAAGACCTGCAAGATGTGAAGTTATGAAATCAAAAATATTAAAATAGGATTCAAATGTTGATGGGAAATTATCAGATGTTGCAGAACAGGATCTTAAAATAATAAATGTAGGTATGAGAGTTACAGCACACAGCATTGCAGAAATAACGCTGAATAATGCAAAATTAATCCCTCTATTAATAAACTTGTTGTTATAAAGT
>DBFOUY010000060.1:0-20452 GCA_048365975.1 Eubacterium sp. | reverse complement strand
TCTTAATCATACTCAGTTTTTGCATCTGACCTTGCATCATTGATAATCTGGTTTTTCTTATTCTCAACGCCTGCAAGCTCACTCTCATACTGACTTTTTAACAAATCAGCCTGTTCTTTGGCATTTTCAGCATCTTTGAACTGGTTGTCAATCATTTCCTGTCTTTGAGTGAGAATTTTTTTTATCGGTTTGAAAAGAAGAAATCTCATAAGTACAAAGAACAGAATAAGGTTGATAATCGTCCAGAGAAAATTCAAGTCAAATTTTAACATTTAACTGTTTCCTTTCATAAAACACTTATTATTTCAGCAATACTATAATCAGAATAGCACCGATAAGACCATAAATAGCAGTAGCCTCTGAAAGAGCCGCACCGAGAATAAGTGTTGTCTGAATCTTACCTGCCATTTCAGGCTGACGAGCCTGAGCCTCAACAGCTTTGCCTGTTGCTATACCGATACCGATACCTGCACCGATACCAACCAATACTGCAATACCTGCACCAATTGCTATTAATCCCATAATTTTATCTCCTTTAAAACTATAAAAATTTATTTATTATTAAGCATTCTTCGCTTTTTTAGCTCTTTTAGCTTTCTTTTTCAGTTTTCTTTTCTTCTTCTCTTCCTCATCCTCAACAGCCTCCTGAATATAAAGTGCTGTAAGGAAAACAAAGATATATGCCTGTAAAAGTCCGTCAAACAAATCAAAATACAGACTGAAAACCATAGGAAGCACATACGGCACAACGGCTTTTATAAGCTCCATTATTGTAAATGCTGCAATAATGTTACCGAAAAGTCGCATACAAAGTGAAAGCGGTTTTGTAAACACCTCAAGAATATTAATAGGTGTTATAACCCATATAGGCTTTGTGAGAGCCTTAAGCCTGCCCAAAACACCCTTTTCCTTAAAAGCACAATATTCAACAAGCACAATACTTGTTATTGCCATAGCTGCAGTTACCTGCATACTCTTTGTAGGCGGCTTAAAGCCAAGCAAGCCTATCATATTAGATGTACCGATAAACAATGCCATACTCATAAGCCAGGGTATATGTTTTTCAACCTTTTCACCCATAATGCCTTTAAAAAAGCCCTCTGCCTTTTCATAGCATAGCTCCAAAAGCTGCTGACGTTTTGATATTTTACCTGTGACCTTTAAATTCCTTGTCAATATAAATGCCGCCACAGAAAGCAATGCTATAATAATCCACGACACAACAGTTGCTTCATCAAACCCGATTTTAACATCGCCGATATTGAAGCTGAACACCTCTTCAATATTAAGCTGTTCAGTCAGCTCGTGTTGCAAATCAAGCTTAGCATTAATTGGAATAATCGTTACCGTCACCCCCGTTTAAGTTTCTTTTTCTACGATTATACACCCAAATATTAACAAAATCAATTGAATTTATGAACAATTGTTAACATTTAAACACAACATTATTATTGTATAATTTCCACAAAAAATAATACTAAACCATTGTAATTCAAAAAATAAAATTTATATATTTACATATTGTTCCATATCGTATATAATAAGTATTCAAGCATTTAATTTATAACATCTATATAAGGAGTTAAGATATGGCAAAGGATCAGAAGAAAATGGTGGATGCAATCACCTCAATGGACGAGGATTTTGCAAAATGGTACACCGACGTATGCAAAAAAGCAGAGCTTGTGTCATACACAAGTGTTAAGGGCTGTATGGTAATAAGACCCTACGGCTATGCTATATGGGAAAATATTCAGAGAATACTTGACGGAATGTTCAAGGCAACAGGTCACGAAAATGTTAATATGCCGATGTTCATACCTGAAAGCCTGCTGCAGAAGGAGGCTGACCACGTTGAGGGTTTTGCTCCTGAATGTGCATGGGTAACCTACGGCGGTAATGAAAAGCTTGAAGAAAGGCTCTGTGTCCGCCCTACAAGTGAAACACTTTTCTGTGAGCATTTCAAGGATATTGTTCATTCTCACAGGGATTTGCCTAAGCTTTACAATCAGTGGGTATCTGTTGTAAGATGGGAAAAAACAACAAGACCTTTCCTTCGCTCACGTGAATTTTTATGGCAGGAGGGTCATACACTTCACGCAACAGCAGAAGAGGCTATTGAAGAAACTGAAAAAATGCTCAATGTTTACACCAAATTCTGTCAGGAGGACCTGGCAATGCCTGTTGTTCAGGGCATGAAAACCGAGAGCGATAAATTTGCTGGTGCAGAGCGTACCTACTGCATTGAGGCACTTATGCACGACGGCAAGGCTCTTCAGGCAGGCACAAGCCACTATTTCGGTGACGGCTTTGCAAGAGCATTTGATATTCAGTATTCAAATAAAGAAAATCAGCTCACCTACCCTCACCAGACATCCTGGGGTATGACAACCAGACTTATAGGTGCAATAATTATGACACACGGTGATGATAACGGTCTTGTTCTTCCTCCTGCTGTTGCACCTATTCAGGCAATCGTTCTTCCTATTGCTCAGCATAAGGAGGGTGTGCTCGACAAGGCAAATGAGCTTACTGAAAAACTTAAAAAGGTTTGCAGAGCTAAGATTGATGACAGCAACAATTCACCCGGCTGGAAATTTGCTGAATATGAAATGAAGGGTGTACCTGTAAGAGTTGAGCTTGGCCCTAAGGATATTGAAAACAATCAGTGTGTAGTTGTTACACGACACAACAGAGAAAAAACTGTTGTTTCACTTGACGATATTGAAACAGTAATCCTTCAGAAGCTTCAGGAGGTTCGTGACGGACTTTACGCAAAGGCTCTTGAAAACAGAGAAAACAGAACATATAAATGTAAATCAACAGATGAAATCATCAAAGCACTCGAAGATAACGGCGACGGCTTTGTCAAGGCAATGTGGTGCGGTGATGAGGAATGTGAAGACAAGGTAAAAGAGCTTACAGGTGTCGGCTCACGCTGTATTCCTTTTGATCAGGAAAATATAAGTGATACATGCGTATGCTGCGGCAAGCCTGCTAAAAAAATGCTCTACTGGGGCAAAGCATATTAATATACTGATTTTCTTCACATACAATAATATAGGCAAATATACAATTCAGCTATATAAAAATAAATAAATCAGGAGGAAACATTATGGCAGTATTAGTAACAGGCGGTTTAGGTTATATAGGCTCACACACCTGCGTTGAGCTGATTAACAGCGGTAACGAAGTTGTTGTTGTTGACAATCTTTACAACTGCAAAAAAAGCTCATATGACAGAATAAAAGCACTTGTGGGCAAGGATTTCAAGTTCTACGAATGTGACATACGTGATGCTGAGGGTATGAGCAAGATTTTTGAAAATGAAAGCATTGACTCCGTTATTCACTTTGCAGGCTTAAAGGCTGTTGGTGAAAGCGTTGAAAAGCCGCTTGAATATTTTGATAACAATGTTAACGGCACACTCGTTTTGCTTGATGTAATGAGAAAGCATAACTGTAAAAAAATCGTGTTCTCATCCTCTGCAACAGTATACGGAATGAATAATGTTTCACCACTCACCGAGGATATGGAGGTTGGCGGAGTAACTAACCCATACGGCAGAACAAAATATATGATTGAGTGTATCCTCAAGGATTTATACGTGAGTGATGACAGCTGGTCAATCTGCCTTCTTCGTTACTTTAACCCTATCGGTGCACACAAAAGCGGCACTATGGGTGAGGATCCGAATGGTATTCCCAACAACCTTATGCCTTACATCACACAGGTTGCTATCGGAAAGAGAGAGCACCTCAATGTTTTCGGTGACGACTATGATACACACGATGGTACAGGTGTGCGTGACTACATTCACGTTGTTGACCTTGCATTAGGTCACCTTAAAGCAGTTGAAAAAGTTGAGGCAGAAAACGGATTATTCATCTATAACCTTGGCACAGGCACAGGCTATTCAGTACTTGATGTTGTAAAAGCTTTTGAAAAGGCATCAGGCGTTGAAATTCCTTATGTTATCGGACCACGCCGTGCAGGCGATATTGCTACCTGCTACTCAGACCCTGCAAAGGCACTTGAGGAGCTTGGTTGGAAAGCTGAAAGAGGAATTAACGAAATGTGCGAAGATAGCTGGAGATGGCAGAGCCAGAATCCAAACGGCTACCCTGATTAATCAATAATATATTATAAGCATAAAAAACGGATGTCAATCGACATCCGTTTTTCTTGTTTTTTATTTTCTTATCGGTGGCTGAGGTGGCTGAAGATCATCTATATCTCTGCTTTCTGCACGCTGAGCACGCTTTTGACGGCGTTTCTTTTTCTTGTTGTTATTCATTATCACAAGAACAACGTAGCAAACCATAACAACAATAATTATTATGCAGATTATTTTAACAATCATCATACTGAAAAATGCTTTGATTGCATTAATAACCTTTAAAAATGTTGAAAGCTCAACAGTTTCAGCCGCCACAAGATCAACAGTTGCAATAATTTCATCACCATAAATCACATTAGCCTTGCACACATCCTGACCCTTTGCAACAGGTGCATTAATGCTTGCAGGCTTATCAGGCAATTCATATATAATTGCAGATTTGTCAAGACCTGCAGGAACAATAACATTTGTATCCTGCTTAGCAACAAGCTGAACAGAGTCGGCATCCTTACCGTCCTCAACATCAACCTCGCCGACAACCTCACTCTCAGTCACTATTGTTGAATACTTAAGGCTGTCAAAAGCCCACTCAAAAAGTGATTTGGCGTCAACAAAGGAGCACTTTGTGAGATAGCTTTCACCATTTATAGCCTGCTGCGGTGATTTCAGCACAACAGCAAGATAGTTATAGCCGTCCTTTGCCGCCTTGGTGATTACACAATATTCTGCCTCTTCAGTTGAGCCTGTTTTAATACCCTGTGCATATTCATAATAATATGTCACATAACCGGGCTGCAGCATAAGGTTTGTATGCGGCAGTTTCATATTATGAAACTCAACAGACTGAGTTGTTGATATTCTGCTGAAATCAGCATTTTTAAGAGCTTCAATAGTTATTGCAGCCAAATCCTTTGCAGTTGAATAATGCTCTGTGCTGTGAAGCCCGTCAGGGTTAACAAAATGAGTATCATTACAACCGATTGATTTAACCCAGTCATTCATTTTCTGCACAAAGGCTTCCTCACTGCCTGCAACAAACTCAGCAAGCACCTGACAGGCATCACAGGCAGAATACACCATTGTCAGATAAAGCAGTTCCTCAATCGTAAGCTCCTCGCCTACCTCAATGCCTGCAACCTGAGCACCTGTTCCGAGCAGTCTGTCAAATGCAGACTGACTCATTTTGGTTTTCTGCTTCAAATCCTTAACATTGTTGAGTGTAACTATAGCAGTCACTATTTTGGTAAGTGATGCAGGATAAAGCTTTTCAGTTGAATTTTTCTCTGCCACAACAGGAAAGCTGTCATCATCAAGATTTATTAAAAGATATGCCTCAGCATAAATTTTTCTGTCAGGCTCATATGTTGCTGCAAATGAGCTGAAAGCAGGAGCACAAAGGCTTGTACATAATATTAATAAAGATAAAAATATTGAAAGTGTTTTTTTCATAGACTTGACACCTGTATTGTAAAATTATATTATATAGTGTAACATTTTTTTATGATTATTTAAAGACCATATTTATAAATTTTTTATGAAAGGTAAGATTACTTTATGATTTACATTACCGGCGATACTCACGGTGATATTTCCTGCTTCAAAAGCTCAAAGCTCAATAAGCTGACTGAAAAGGACTATCTTATTGTATGCGGTGATTTCGGTTTTTTATGGGACCCTAAAAATGAAAAGGAAAAGAAAAATCTGGAATTTCTGAAAAAAAGAAAATACACAATCTGCTTTGTAGATGGTGCACACGAGAATTTTGAAATACTTAATTCATACACACCATACAGATGGAAGGGCGGCAACGCCCACAAAATTGCCGACAATATCTTTCACCTTATGCGCGGTGAGGTGTTCACCCTTGAGGGCAAAACTTTTTTTGTAATGGGCGGCGGTGAAAGCGAGGATGCGGATATGCGTACTGACGGTATTACATGGTGGGAAAGTGAGCTTCCAAATGCCGAGGAATTAAAAAACGGTGTAACAAATCTCTTTGATAATGATAAGACAATAAACTACATTCTCACCTATGAAGCGCCGACTATTGCAAAGGATATTCTAAAGCAAAGAACAAATCAGAATATTATTATTACTCCTTTGAACACATATTTGCAGGAGCTTATGAAAAATGTTGATTATATGCACTGGTATTTCGGTTCACTGCACATTGACCTGAATATCAGCAAAAAAATGACTGCTGTGTTTAATGAAATAATTGAGGTTAAATAACAAAATCCCCATTGTAGTAAAAAAACTGCAATGGGGATTTTATTTTACACTTTAGACTGAATATTACTGCTTATTCTTGTTCTGGCTGTTCATAATACCCTGACGGATACGACGTACATCAGACAAAGCCTTATAAAGTGAATCGTCAATAGCAAGAAGAGTATCATCAGCATAATTATTAACTGCTGTGAGCATTTCTCTTGACTTATTCTGTGCAGTTGTAACCATTTCATTAGCCTGATTTGTAGCATTTGAAAGGATATCATTAGCCTGATTCTGAGCGTCGATTACATAAGCATCGCCCTGCTCCTTAGCCTTTGCGATGATGTCAGCAGCCTGAGCCTGAGCAGTCTGTGTAATCTGGTCACGTGCAACAAGCTCCCTTGCTTCCTCCTGCGCCTTAGCAATAATATCAGCAGCCTGCTTGTTAGCCTCATCAAGAATTGAATTTCTTGAGTCAACAATAGCCTTAGCCTGCTTTGTTTCCTGTGGTGTGTTAAGACGAATATCCTCAATGATAGTCTTAATCTTATCAACATCTACTGCGTATTTTTTACTGAGAGGTATAGATGTAGCATCATCAAGCACATCCTCTAAATCTTCTAACAAAATATCTGTATTAGTCATTTCTATTTTCTCCTTTACACCTTAAATTAATATCTTTGACAATTTCCTTTGGAACATAAGGAGAAATGTCACCGTCAAGGCTGCAAACCTCCTTAACCATACTTGAAGAAAGATACATATTTTCCCCCTTTGCAGTGAGGAAAACTGTTTCAACCTTCGGGTATAGACTTTTATTAATAAGTGCCTGCTGAAATTCATAATCAAAATCAGACACAGCACGAAGTCCCTTAACAATAGCGGCAGCGTTTTTCATTTTAGCATAATCGACTAAAAGACCGCTGTATGTATCAACCTCGATATTTTCGAATTTAATACATTTTTTTATAAGCTCAATTCTCTCGTTAACAGTGAATGCACAATTTTTTGCACTGTTGCTCATTACAAGAACAATAACCTTATCAAACAGCTCAGATGCTCTCTCAATAATATCAATATGACCGAGAGTAACGGGGTCAAAGCTACCGGGACAAACAGCAATTCTCATACTATTTTTCCCTCCTGTAAAGTATAAGCTTTGTTTTTCCGTATCGCCTTACTCTGTCTGCATACCAGCCGTCAATGCTTTCAGGCAAATTCTCGCCTGCTGATGTTTCACACACGACAATGCCATCCTCTGACATAAGCTTTAAAAGCAGTGGCAGGCATTTTTCAACAAGCCCCATATTATAAGGCGGATCAACAAAGGCAATATCAAAATTATCCTTACGCATCAAAAAAGACACTGCATCGGCAAAAACAATATTTGAATTTTCTTTAAAGCCGCAATGTGAAACATTATTTTCAACAACCCTGACTGCATCACGGTTATTCTCAAGAAATGTACAATGCCTTGCTCCGCGTGACAGTGCTTCAATACCAAGCTGTCCTGAGCCTGCAAACAAATCAAGAGCCTTTCTGCCTTCAATTTCAAACTGAATCATTGAAAACAATGCCTCTTTAACAGATTCTGTTGTAGGTCTTGTTACCTCCTCGCCATAAAGAGTTTCAAGTCGTCTTCCTCTGGCTGAGCCGGTTATAATACGCATCATTCGCAATAACTTCCTTACATTTCTTACTAATATATTATACAAACTACATATTTAATAGTCAAGGATTTTACACTATTTTTACATTTTGTGATAGTATTCAAAAACATTCTGTGCGTCCTTCTGACTGATTCCCTGCACCTGTGACAGCTCTGAAGCCTGTGCATTTTTTATAGCAGTAACAGTTTTAAAGTGCTTAAGCAACAGCTTAGCTTTTTTATCACCTATGCCATCAATTTTTGTCAGCGAGGTTTTCAGTGTGCTTTTAGTATGCTTTTTGTGATGATAGGTTATCGCAAAGCGGTGTACCTCTTCCTGAATATCAGAAACAAGCGTAAACACCTTTCTATGCGAATTAATCTCTATTTCACCGCCGCTGAGTGCAACAGCTCTTGTTCTGTGCTTACTGTCCTTGACCATTCCGAAAATCGGCACATTAAGCCCCATTGACCTGACAACGGGCAGAACAGCATTAACCTGAGGCTCGCCGCCGTCAAGCAATATGAGATCAGGAAGAATTTTAAAAGTACTCCCCTCTTCATCATTATAGTAATGATTAAAGCGGCGTGTCAGCACCTCCTGCATAGAGCCGACGTCATTCTGTCCGTCAAAGCCCTTGATTGCAAAACGCTTATAAGCACTTTTCATCGGTCTGCCATTATGGAATACAACCATACCTGCAACATTATCTGCACCGAAGGTGTGTGAAATATCATATGACTCAATATATTCAGGCAGCTTGTCAAGCCCTAAAAGCTCCTTAAGCTCCTCTAATGCGGCAAGCTCTCTGCCCAGTCTACCCTGCTGCTGTGCAAGGTGTTCGTTAGCATTCTTAATGCACATATTAATTATCGACAGATGCTCACCTTTTTGGGGATGAATAAACTCAACCTTTTTGCCACGCTTGCTTTCAAGAAATTCCTTCAGCAGTGCTTCATCCTCAATTTCACCGTCAACAGCAATTCTTGAAGGCACTCTGTCCCTCATTGAATAATAACGCTCAATAAGCTCAAATCTTGACTGCGGAACATCATCAACAGCATCAATAAGCCAGTATTCGCTGTCAGTCAGCCTGCCGTTCTGAAAGCGTATAACCTCAAAGCAAGCCTTTTTATTTGAATTGACAAGGGCAAACACGTCCTCTTCAGGAACATTTATTGAAACAACCTTCTGCTTTTCATCAAGATTTTTTATTGCCTTTATTCTGTCACGAAGCTTTGCCGCCTGCTCAAACTGCAGATTTTCAGCAAGCTCATTCATCTGATTTTCCATATCTCTGACAGCCTTTACACTGCCGCCTTTAAGAAATGAAATGGCGTCCTTTATATTATTGCCATATTCTTCCTTAGTTATACGTGCCGCACAGGGTGCAGAGCATATATTCATAAAGCCATTAAGGCAGGGTCTGCTTTTTCCGTAATCACGTGGGAATTGCTTGCTGCAGCGTGGGAGCTTAAAAATCTTAAGAGTTTCCTCAACTGCCTGCTTAACTGAAAAGTTTGATGTATAAGGTCCTATATAGACAGCATCGTCATCAAGCATCTGCTTGCATTCACGAATACGAGGGAATTCACCCTTTGTGATTTTTATATAATTATAACCCTTATCATCCTTAAGCAGAATGTTATACTTTGGCTGATGCTGTTTTATAAGCGAGCATTCAAGCACAAGTGCCTCAAACTCACTGTCACAAAGAATATAATCAAAGTCATCAGCATTTTCAACCATTCTTATAACCTTTAAAGAATGATTTGAATGTGATCCGAAATATGAGGATACACGATTTTTCAGTTTCTTAGCTTTGCCTATATAAATGATTTTTTTATCTTTATTCTTCATTATATAGACGCCAGGCTGCAGCGGCAGTGCCATAGCCTTTTTCCTCAACTCTTTTTCAGTCACTCAATCACCCCTTTCGGCTCAGTATAGTTACAGTATAGATTATAACACAAATAATCAAAAAAATAAAGCACAGTGAAACACTGTGCTAAAATGTAAAATACGTAAATTACTCAGCAAAGCCTGATTTAACAAGATTAACAAGACCCTCAACAGCAGCCTCTTCATCAGAACCATCAGCGATAATACGAATATCTGTACCACCCATAATGCCTAATGAAAGAACACCTAAAAGGCTCTTAGCGTTAACTCTTCTCTCCTCCTTCTCAACCCAGATGGATGACTTGAATTCATTAGCCTTCTGAATAAAGAAAGTTGCCGGACGAGCGTGTAAACCAACCTGATTTTCAACCTTAACATCTTTAACGAACATAGTTAAAACCTCTCATTCCTAAAATCACAACATATAGTATTTAACTTATCTGTAAAACCTTACTATTCATATTATAGCACCAAATTTAAAACGGTCAATAAATTAATTGCAAGTTCGTTTGACTTGTTAATTGCAAACAAAATAATTTAGTGTTATTTGTGCAATTTACACATAAAATTTTAATCTTTTTTTAGTTTCGACAAAAATTTCATATCCTTGTCAGACAGCTCAGCATTTTCAAGCATATCAGGTCTGCGGTAAAAGGTGCGTTCAAGAGAGCGTTCACGACGCCATTTATCAACATTAGCGTGGTGGCCTGACAGCAAAATATCAGGCACTGTCATTCCATTCCATTCAGCAGGATGAGTATACTGAGGATATTCAAGCAGAGAGTTATAATGGCTCTCCTCCTCAAAGCATTCATCATCGCTAAGCACACCGGGAAGCATACGTGAAACCGAGTCGGCAACAATAAGTGCAGGCAACTCACCGCCTGTAAGCACATAATCGCCAACAGATATTTCCTCAGGCTGCAAAGCCTCAATAACACGCTCGTCGATACCCTCATAATGACCGCAAAGCAATGCAATATTATCCATTTTTGCAAGTTCCTTAACTCTTTCCTGAGTAAGACACTTGCCCTGCGGTGTCAGATAAATAAGATGCGGTCTTTCGCCGATTTCATCACAAAGTGCATTAAAGCAGTCAAAAATGGGCTGCGGTGCCATAACCATACCCATACCGCCGCCATAGGGCTTATCGTCAACACGTCTGTGCTTATCAAGGGTATAGTCACGTATATCTACACAGTTTATTTCAACCTTGCCTGCCTGCCTTGCTCTGCCTATAATGGACTCACTCATTACAGTGTCACACATTGCAGGGAACAATGTAAGTATATCAATCCTCATCAAATAAGCCCTTCATCTTTTTTATTCTTATAACCTGATATTCAGTATTAATCTCTTTAACAATATCAGGAGTTGCAGGTATTAAAGTACGCTTGCCCCAGCTTTCAACATCATAAATATCACAGGAGCCGTAATTAAGCACATCCTTAACCTGTCCGTATTCCTCTTCTGTATCAATATCAACAATGTAACATCCGATAATATCAGCAATATAATTTGCGTTTTCATCAATCACAGCATCATCACGATTGCAATAAAGCACTCTGCCCTTAAGCTCCTCTGCCTGTTCAATTGTATTGATGCCTTCAAGTTTTAAAATAGCAATGTTTTTCTGCGGTCTTACAGAAATAACTTTAACAGACTTTTCTCCCTTATCATCAAGATAAAGAACCTTAAGCTGTTTTAAATAATTTATATCATCACACCAAAGAGTGAATTTCATTTCTCCCTTGATGCCGTGGGTATTATTAACCATTCCCACTTCAAGAAACTGTTTCATATAATCACCAAAGTACTTAAATATACATCAGATTATACAATACAAACCGAATTTTGTCAAAACAAAAAGGTCAACAGGAAATGTCCGATTGACCTTAGATTTATTATCCCTCATCAATAGGATTTTTGTTATCTTTTTTAGCTGCCCTGCCGTACTTAGCCTCATAACCGGGATTAATATAATCCTCAACAACCTTTCCGTCACGGACACGGATAACACGCTCCGCCTCCTCGGCAATCTCATTATCGTGTGTAATAACAATAACTGTTCTTCCCTCGTCCTTAAGCTCGTGAAGAATAGCCATAACGTCCTTTGTTGAACGTGTATCAAGGTTACCTGTAGGCTCATCCGCAAGAATAACAGGAGGACGTGCTGCAATAGCCCTTGCAACAGCCACACGCTGCTGCTGACCACCTGACATTTCAGCAGGCAGATGATGCATACGAGAGCCTAAGCCGACCCTCTCAAGAGCATCCTTTGAAATCTCTCTTCTTTCATCCTTTTTCATACCGCGGTAAACGAGCGGAAGCTCAACATTTTCAAGAGCCGAAAGTGAAGCGATAAGATTAAAACCCTGGAAAATAAAGCCTATCTGCTCATTACGGATAGCACTCATCTGATCATCTGTCAGATCATCAACAAGCTTGCCGTTTATGTAATATTCACCGCTTGTGGGAGTATCAAGCAGACCGAGCATATTCATAAGTGTTGATTTACCTGAGCCTGACTGACCGATAATAGCAACAAACTCGCCCTCATCAATAGTGATAGACACACCGTCAAGGGCATTAACCTGGTTTTCACCGGGATTATATATTTTATATACATCACGAACTTCAATAAGATGCATAGTATTGCCTCCGTTTTACAAATTGTATATTATGATATTACAAAATATAATTAAAATTGTCAAGTGAATATTTGTTATTTTATTGTAAACAATTAAACAGGGAGTGATTATATGAGTATAAGCAAGGATGACTACAGCAAAATGGTTGACAAGGCAAGTCCTAATTCGCCTAAGCTTTTAAACTGCATCAAAGCATTTTTAATCGGCGGTCTGATATGCACAATCGGTCAGGTTATTATGATGCTTCTGCAGAATGCAGGGTTAAACGAAAAAGAGGTAAATGCAGGAACATCGGGAATACTTATTATTCTGACTGCTATTCTGACAGGACTCGGAATTTTTGATAAAATAGCAAGGCACGCAGGTGCCGGAACAATTGTACCGATAACAGGCTTTGCAAATTCTGTTGTATCACCTGCACTTGAATTTCAGCACGAGGGATTTATTCTCGGCACAGCAGCACAGATGTTTACAATAGCAGGACCTGTAATAGTATATGGCATTGCGTCATCATTTTTGTACGGTCTGATAATATTTATTTTTCATCTTTATTAATTTCAGGGTGGCAGATGCTGCCCTGTTATTTATTTGAAATACTTTTTAATTCTTTTTTCAAGCTTAAATTCATATAAAAAGGTTAATTTCTTTAAAAGTATATCATAAATAACAAACATTATATTCATCAGCAATGCAAAGATGAGAATAAATATTTTTCCCTCACCTTCCTCAAGAAAAGGAATACCGAATATATAAACCAAGAGAAGCTGAACAACTGATATCATTACATTAAACACTACAAGCTTTGCAGTCCACCTTATCAGCCCTGAGGTGATTTTTTCAAGAAACGAATATATTATAGGGTAATATCCGAAAAACAGAATATACATTAAAACACATTCCCTGTCTGCTACAAGAAAAAAGGAAAGAAAAGAAACAGACACAAATGTAACCGATGCCCATGAAGCACCGCAGGAACGCTTTAATACAATCATTATCAGACCAGTAACCATAGGCATCATATAAATAAAGAAAAATGATACACCGCCGAAAAACAGAAGCAAAACCGAAAGTGCAGCCGAAACACCGCACAATGCAGTTTTTAATGTATTTTTCATACTATCACCTATACTAAATAATAACAAAAATAACCGAATATGTAAAGATAAAATAAGCGTTCACTATTTGTTCATTTTTTATTTATTATAATTACATATTTATAAAATAATATATAATTAATATATAATACCGCGAAAAGAGGTTTTATTTTGAAAAAAACAATAATACTTTCATTGGCACTTGTTGTACTTATAACATCTGTGCTTGCTGCCTGCACTGCTAACACAAATGATGACAGCACATCAACTACCGAAGCAAATCTTGACAACGTCGGAACTGAAATAGGCTTTGAAACGGATGAAAACGGTGAAGAGGTTGCAGTTGTTTATGAGGTTGACGAAAAAGGAAACACGATTGCCATAAAGCTCGACAAAGACGGCAATAAAATGAAAAATGACAAGGGCGAATATGTTACCATAAAAACCGAACACAAATTAACAACCGAGCCGCCTGAGGAAAACGACAGCACGCAGAACAATGATTCCACAGAAAAGCTGACAACAACCACAACTGAAAAACCTACGGGCACTACAAAAAAGGATATACCAAACACATCCTCAAAGGATACAACAAAGTTTGAAGGCTCTGACAATGTACCGAAAACAGATGCCAAAGGAAAAGAGGTTAATTTCAGCGAAGAGGATCAGTCGATATTAAAATCAATGCTTGAAGTACCTTACCTTTACCTTTCAAGCTATGAAAACAGTGACGGTGTTCCCATTGACATTGCATGTCACACAGCAGTATGGATGGCAGAGCACGAGGGCAACATAAGAAACACTTATCCGTCAAGTCCCATTGTTCTTAATCTTTTTAAATTCTACGGACAAACAGTAGTTAATTTCAAAACACAGTGCAACGAATTTGCAGCAAGTGCAAAAGCTCCTATATCATACAACAAAAAGAACGATACTTTCAGTATAAGCGAATTTACAGAGAAAAAGCAAACAGTATCAATTACAAAAATTGAGGACTTAGGCGACAATAATTTCTACAAGGTTACAGGCACAGTTAAAGGCTGTAACAAAAGAAAGGTTGTTGCAATTGTTCAGAAAAATAAGCTTGATACGTCATTGGGATTTTCAATAAAAGCACTGAAATGGTCTTAAATCAAACCCCCCGTCAGCAGATACAACTGCTGACGGGGGTTATTTTATTGTTTTATTTTTTGTAAACTCTTACCTTTGCTTTGTATTCGCCGTATACCCAGCAGGAATCATTATTTTCAAGAGTAGCTGTTATATTGAAGGTTGATACGCCCTCCTTAGGCTTTTCCTTAATCGACGACATATCAATCAAAAGCTTGACGTTTGAGCTTGTAAGACCCTTTAAGTCGTCCTCAAGACCGACAGCAGTAACACTGTAGGAATCAAGTGATGCAATCTCTGCCTTGTAGCCGTTCGGAAGATTGCTGAATTCAACATTACTACCATCAACATAAAGAGTTGTTGTTTTATAAGTGTCAGGAACTGTAACTGTTGCTTTAATCTCATTGATATTGTCAAGCACCGCAAAGCTTTCCATTTTATTTGTATTAAAGACAAATTCATTTTCACCAACAGTTAAATGAGAAAAATCAATATTGCCTATATTAGCCTGTTTAATGTCAGCTTCCTCAAGCACACCAGCATTAACGGAGTTCACACTGTAAATGATTGAAAAATCAGAGAGCTTAACCTTAGGAGGATTGCCGATATATGAAGACGTTACATCAAGAGTTGTGCGTTTAAGAACAGGTATAGTTAATGAAACATTTTCATTTTTTGAAACAACGCTGACATAATCAACAGAATTTCCGTTGCTGTCAACAGCATTCATTTTAATGTCAAAGGTCTGTGTTTCCTTTATTTTATCGTCAAACTTAACATTTGAAACAACCTTATCTACAGTGGTAATATATGATTTAGGACCCTTTACAGTTACATTATTTTCACTGAGCAGAGCCTCGCCCATAACATAGCCATCCTCTATGAAATCCTTGTTTTCATAAATGATATCAATATCCATTACCTTTTCTTCTTCAACATCAAAATAAGCCTTGTAAACAGTGGGATAATAGCTCACTACCTTAAAGTCGGCATTTTCTCTGCCCTCCACCTTAATAGGCACTTCCTTGTTGCCTGTCGTGGTAACTGTATTCGCCTGAATATAAGCATTAATATCATCAGCAGTTATATCCTTGGCAAGATATTTTTTACAGCTTATGGTTACATCCACATCAACATTTTCAGCGCCGTAGCACTTTATGCCAAGCTGTGAAGCGGCAGTGTCTGTAAAATCAACTGTAATAGGAACAGAAATTGTTTTATTCGTTTCGGGCGATAAGCTCATTGATGTTACACACCAAATCACAACCGCAAGAATAATGGAAATTATTATAAGGTACTTGTCATTATAAATCAGTTTTCTTAAGGAGAATTTATTTTTACTTTTATCTGACATTATTTTTTCATCCTCCTGACTAATCTTGAAATAATTTTGTCATCACTTGCTGAGCCGGAGGGAATAAATTCTGTTGTAAGAATATCTCTTAAATCACCATCTGAAATATCTCTGTCAAGAACGCCGTTTTTTACTACGGAAATAGCACCCGTTTCCTCACTTACAACAATTATGATTGAATCGCTTTCCTCTGAAAGACCGATAGCTGCTCTGTGCCTTGTACCCAGTGCAGACGAAACAGTCTTTTTGGTAAGCGGAAGAATACAGCCTGCTGCATACACCTCGCCGTCACGTATGACCATTGCACCATCGTGAAGCGGTGACTTCGGGAAGAATATAGTTTCGACAAGCTCCTTAGTAACCTTTGCGTGAATTTCCGTGCCTGTTGAAATAACATCACCGAGCATCGTATTATTCTCAAAGCAAATCAATGCACCTATTCTTTTATCACTCATATCTGAGCAAGCCTTGCACACGGCACTGATTGCGTCATTTATTTCCGCAAGCTCAACTGCAACACCGGGATGTATAATAGCTTTTATGCTTTTTGCAGTCGCACCGTGACCCACCTGCTCAAGTATATGCCTGATCTCAGGTGAAAACAGAATAACAAGAATAATAAGAATATTTGAAAATATTGATTTCAGTATAAAGCTTGATGCCTCCATACCTATAAGGTTAACCACGCCATAAACAATGGCAAGGTAAATCAAGCCCTTGGCAAGGAGGATTGCTCTCGTTTCTCTGATAATTCTTATGCAGATATAAATCAGAATTGCGACCATAACAATATCTAAAAAATCTGCTATTGAGAAGGTGGAGAATACGCTTAATATTTTATTGAAAAAATCAGTTATTGACTCTAACATCGTATGCTTCCTAACTTTTAACTTTTTTATCTGTTAAAATATTTTAACACATTATTTTAAATAAATAAAGCGATTATCAAAGTTTTTTTAAAGTGTTTAAAAATATTTCACAATCATTCAGAGTTGTAAAGACAGAGGGACTGATACGAACCGTTCCTCGTTCTGCAGTACCGAAGGCTTTATGAGCAAGCGGAGCACAGTGCAGTCCTGCCCTTGTGGCAACGCCCCTTGCTGCAAGCAGATTTGCAGTTTTTTCTGAGGAATAATCCTTATAATTAAATGAAATTATAGGTGCACATTTAAAGCTTGAGGGCGATGGTGTGTAAAGCACAATGTTCGGATTTTTCCTGAGTTCCTCATAAATACAGTTAACAATTCTCATTTCATGCTTATGAATATTTTTTATTCCTTTTCGTGAAACAAAATCAATTCCTGCACCGAGTCCGATTATTCCGCTGTTATTAAGAGAACCTGCCTCAAATCTGTCAGGATTAAAATCAGGCTGTGATAAATTCAGCGATGAGGAGCCTGTGCCACCTTCAATAATAGTGTCAAGTTTCAGCCCCTCTTTCATCGCCATAATACCTGTTGACATAGGACCATACAAACCCTTATGCCCTGCTATACAGCATATGTCCACTCCCGCTTCAGCGTAATTGATTTCAAGAATACCCGCACCCTGTGCTGCATCCACAACAAGGCAAATGCCGTTTTCCTTTGCAATTGCAGCAATTTTTTCAACAGGGAAAGCACAGCCGAACACATTAGATGCCTGAGTACAGACTATAAGCCTTGTATTCGGCTTAATCTGTGAAGTTATATTATCAATCAATACATCCTCATCATAATCATATTCAAATATATTATAAGTAATTATTCCTCTTTTAGCCAAAGCATCAACAGGACGTGAAACGGCATTATGCTCTAAATTTGATATTAAGATATGATCTCCGTTTTTCACTAAGCCCTTTATTGCCATATTCAGTGCAGTGGTGCAATTCTGTGTAAAAATAATATTCTGAGCATCATAGCCAAGAAGCCTTGATGCTTTCTCTCTAACTGAATAGATTTTTTCAGAGGTATTTACAGACTGCTTATATCCTCCCCTGCCGCTGTTATAGCTGAAATTTTTAAGAGCAAGGCTTGCTGAGCTGATAACACTGAAAGGCTTTGGATTCGTGGTGGCACTGTTGTCAAAATAAATCATCTGTGTTCAACTCCTCTTATTTTAATTCCGTTTTTTTTCAATATATTGACAGGCTCATCACCTTTTGAGCTTACCTCAATCGCATAACCGCAGCCATCCTCCTGCTCAGGCTTTTCAATTCTCACAATCCTGGGTCGGTATCCGCTTGAGCGCAGCAAGCCTGCACTGCGCTGAGCATTTGTTATCGACCCTACCTTTATATATAAAATCATATGATAGTTACCCCATTTCATAAAACATATTCCATTATATGCAGGAAAATGCTTTTAGGGCAAAGAAAAAACTGCAAGGCTGTCACCTTGCAGTTTTCAATTATAAAATAATTATTTATTTTTCTTTGCAGCCTTCTGAGCCTTACGTCTTTCAAGCTCAGCCTGCTCCTCAGCACGCTTCTTAGCAGTCTCTTCTGCTTTAATTCTCTCCTCTTCCTCAGCCTTTTCCTTAGCCTCGTCATAAAGAGCAGCAATCTCGTCAAAGTGATTAAAATTATCATTCTGAACAAGGAATTTTCTTGCGTCAACAAACGGCTTTGCAACACGATTAAATTCTGCATGAGAATCCATTTCGCTCTTAGACTGCTTGCGTATCACTTTTCTTTCCTGCGAAAGTGATTTAATCTTAGCCCTGCATTCTGACACGGTATTCTTATCATGAGCTTTTTTAGCTTCGGTCATCATTTTAGCAAGATTCTGAAGCTCTGCATCAAGCTCGTCTTCCTTATCAAATAAGCCTTCAATAACGGCAAAGTCAGGCTCAACAAGCTCTTTTACAGTTCCATAATACTTATGATATGCCTTATAGGCTGAAAGCTTACTCTTTGCAACTGAAATATAGAACTTTCTCAGCTCTGCTTCGTCCTTAGAATTTTTGCTCATAGATTTTGCATCTTTCAGTTCTTTCTTAAGCTCATCTGCATTATAGTTTTCTATTCCATTGATACCCTCAGCAAAAATTTCTGAATAAACCTTAAGCTGTTCTCTTCCCAAATCTGTATTGAACTTCTCAAGCTCTTCACATACAAATTTTGAAATCTCAATTTCCTCATTGAATATGATAGCTTCTTTATATTCCTTTTTGGCAATTCTGCGTTCCTGTTTGTCAGAAATAGATTTATAAGACTTTTTATCAATAGTCTTGGGCTGAGCAACAGCCATTTCCTTGGCATTGTTAACAAGGTCAATCATTTCAACAAGGTCTTTATTTTTGAGTGCATTATTGCCGTAATCCTCAAACGCCGCACGAATTTTAAGAACACGGACAATTGATTTCTGCTTATTTTCTGTCAAATCATAGAAGAAGAATGGTATAACATTGAGTGTAGCACCTACAGCAGCAACTATAACAAGAATCTGTAATAACGGTATAAGCACATTGCTTACATCATAAAGTGCAGAGGACGGATTAACAAAGTTATTCTGTCCGTTAGCAAGCTGCTCCTGAAGAAGCTGACCTATACTGCCATTAGTTCCCGGGAGAACTCTTGACATAAGTGTACTGTCTGATGTTACCCTTTGTGCAACCTCTGCTGTCATACCGTATTTTTCCTGTAAGGTAGGAAGAACACTGGCAGTAATAAGTGTAATAACATTACCTATTGCAAGAACTGCAGAGAACATACCGTCAATTCTTTCACCTGTTATATACTGCTGATAATCACGTATATCAGCCTGAATAGACGGATTTAAGATATGAGCAAATGCACCTACAACAGCATTCATATATAAGCAGCCCAGAACACACCAGATAACAAAATTCTGCATATTGCCATCTGCTCCCGGAGCCTTTGAAACAAAAGGAATCATAAGCAGAATGAAAGCAATATTAAACAGATTTGTTACAATAAGAACTGCCTTTTTACCCCATTTTCTTATACAGAAAGGAGCAAGCAGCATACCCCAAAGTGAAGCGTTACCGTAAATAGTGGTTATAATAGAATATGTACCATTTGAGCATGCACCGCCGTAATTACAAATCCAGTATAAAATATTGGAGTAAGCATTCTCTAAAAAGCCAATCCAGCCTGCAAGGGAAATAATCCAGAAATACTTATTCTTCGCAACAGCTTTAAGTGAATCCATAAATTTAATCTGGATAACATGTGTTTTTGCCTGAATAATTTTTTCTTGTGTATTTGCATAAACAATAAATACAAGAATACTTCCTATTGCACCTACAATCGGAAATGCCAGTCTGTAAACACGAATATCAGTCTGATTTGTATGGAAAATAAACTGTGCAATCAACGGAATTATAAGATTGTAAACGGTCGGTCCGAATGAATA
>DBFOUY010000059.1:0-5311 GCA_048365975.1 Eubacterium sp. | reverse complement strand
TCAAGGCTGCCGTTCAGTTTTAAAATACGTCCGTTATAAAATCTTATCATCCGAGTAACTCCTTAAGGCTTTTTTCATATGGTGCTCTTGCTATTCCTTTGTCTGTAACTATTGCTGTTATCAGTGAATTGTCTGTAACGTCAAATGCAGGGTTATAGCATTTGGTTTTTTTAAGTGCTGTAGGTGCAGCAAAATATTTTTCTTTTATCTCATCCTCATCCCTCAGCTCAATTTCAATATCATCGCCTGTTTTGCAGGTGAAATCAATTGTTGAATAGGGACCGAGCACATAAAATGGAATATTGTAATGCTTTGCAAGGATTGCAGCACCGCTTGTACCGATTTTATTTGCTGTGTCACCATTTGCGGCAACTCTGTCACAGCCCACAAGCACAGCATTGATTTTGCCGTCCTTCATAACAAGGCTTGCCATATTGTCACATATAAGTGTAACATCAATACCTGCCTTTTCAAGCTCATAGCTTGTTAATCTTGCGCCTTGAAGCAGAGGTCTTGTTTCGTCAGTGAAAACCTTGAAATTGTAACCCTTTTCCTTTCCAAGTATAAGCGGACCCAAGCCTGTGCCGTATTTGCTTGTTGCAAGCTCGCCTGCGTTGCAGTGTGTAAGTATGCCGTCACCGTCATTGAGAAGTGACAGACCATATTCACTTATTTTTCTGCACATTTCAATGTCCTCTTTATGTATTGCTGCTGCTTCATCAATAAGTTTTTTGCCGGCTTCATATGCTTTTACAATACGTGAGGTTGCCCAACTGAGATTTACGGCTGTCGGGCGTGAGGAGTCAAGATATTTCTTCAGTTCATATATGTTTTCTTCATCTGAAAATAATGCCATTGCATAGCCTGCAAATATTCCTATTGCAGGTGCACCGCGCACCATAAGGCTTTTTATTGCATAGTATGCAGCTTCTTTGTTTTCAATCTTCACCCATTTTTCCTCATTAGGGAGGAGTGTCTGGTCAAGGATATATAAGCTCTCATTTTTATATTCAAGATTATTCATTAAATTTACCTATTGATTTCTTAATAATATTTTTAAATATCGGAGCAATTCTGTCAGCAGTTTCACTGACCTCCTCGCTTGTTATAGGGGTTTCACTTATTCCGCAGGCAAGGTTAGTAATAACACTTATTCCGCAAACCTCCATACCGCAGTGCTTGGCAGCCTGTGCTTCAATTGCAGTACTCATTCCGACAGCGTCAGCACCGATTATTTCTGCCATTTTTATTTCTGCAGGCGTTTCAAAGTTAGGACCGCTGAACTGAAGATATGTTCCGCTTTTTATATTAATGCCTTCTTCTTTTGCAGTCTGTTTTATAATATTGTTAAGCTTTTTTGAGTAAACCTCGCTCATATCAGGAAAGCGAAGCCCAAGACTGTCATCATTTTTACCTGAAAGCGGAGATGGTACAAAGCTTGATATATGGTCATTGATTATCATTAAATCGCCGATATTAAAGCTTCTGTTGATTCCGCCAGCTGCATTCGTAAGAAACAGCGTTTTACAGCCTAGCATTCGCAGCAGTCGTATAGGCTTGACAACATCATATGCTGAGTACCCTTCATAAAGATGAACACGCCCCTGCATAATAGCAACCCTTTTATTACCTATATTGCCGAAAACAAAGCGACCCTTATGTGACGGTGCTGTTGAAAAAGGAAAATCAGGTATATCATTGTAATTAATTATACTTTCTATATCTGCTTCTTCAGCAAGCTCACCGAGTCCGCTGCCTAAAACCAAAGCAATGTCAGGAACAAAATCTGTTTTGCTTTTTATATATTCAAATTGTTTTTCAAGCATTTTAATTCACCTCGAACATATTATAATGTTTTTTAATATATAAATCAACAATTTAGTATTGCAATGTCAGGGGATTTTTGTTATTATTAGTTAGTGATAAAATCTTTTTGGAGGAAAGCTATGAAAAAGATTATTTCAATTTTTATGTGTCTTGTTTTAGCGTGTTCTGTTTTTGTGGGCTGTGCTAAGCAGGAGACTTATCAGAGTGATATCGTTTTGATTACAAATGGCGGTACAATAAAAGATGATGGCTATAATCAGAGTGCATGGGAGGGAATTTCTGCCTATGCTGATGACAATGGTATGACCTGCCGTTACTATCAGCCCGCACTTGCAGATGGTAAGCTTACTGCTGAAAATGTTGATAAATATGTAAAGCTTGCTGCTGATAACGGTGCAAAGTTTATTGTGCTTCCCGGTGATGAGTTTGCTGTAATTACATATGAAATTGCAAGCACATATCCTGAGGTTAATTTTATTCTTGTTGATGCTATACCTCATTCAGCAGATACCAAAACTGACAGCTTTATGAATAATGTTATGAGCATCAGCTTTGATGCTTCACAGGGTGGTTTTCTTGCAGGTTATCTTGCTGTCATAAACGGCAATACAGAGCTTGGTTATCTTGGTGAATATAAGAGCAGAAATTCTGCAAGCTATGGTGCAGGCTTTGTTCAGGGTGCTGCCTATGCCGCAGATACTCTTGGTATTCCTGTAACAGTTGATTGGGTTGATTATGATTCACCGCTTGCTGATTATAATTACAATTTTTCTGTTAAAGCCTGCTATCAGAAGATAGAGGATGTTGAGGAAACAACCTTTACTGTCAAGGTTGTTGACGGTATCGGTTCAGGTACTTATACAGAGGGCAGTAATGTTACTATCACAGCAGATACTGCTCCTGCAGGTAAAGTTTTTGATCACTGGGAGGTTAAAAGTGATACCGATGGAGTTAAGGACAAGAAAGTAAACATTTCTTCCAAAACCAAATCATCAATGAATCTTCTTGTTGAAAAGTGCGACTGTACAATTACTGCAGTTTATAAAGACATTGAAGGTGATTATAAAACTGTAACCGTTATGGATACAGAGAATAAAAATGCTATTGCTGAATATTCTGTTGAGGTTGAAAGCGGTATTTCCGTTAAAGCTCCTGTTGCTCCCGAAAATCTTGTTTTTGATAAATGGGAAACAACTGCTGATTTAGGTGAAACAGATCTTACATCAAAAGAAATCTGGGTTGATGTTAAAGACAATGATATTGTTCTTACTCCGACCTATAAGACGCCTGAATCTCCAAGCTTCAATGTAACAGTTGAAACAGGCGAGGGCGGAAATTGTGAGTCAACAGGTTCAGGCTCATATCAGGCTGGAGATGTTGTTGATGTTGCCGCTGCAATTCCTCAGGACGGCTATATGTTCTCTCACTGGGAAAATGTTGATTTCTATGGCGACAGCACAGGTGTTTCAATGGCTAATGAGTATTACTGGAATACAACATTTGAAATGGTTGACCGTTATGCTGCTGTTTGCGATACTATGTATAATAAAGGTATCAATACAATTTTTGACGGCGGATGTTCAATCGGGTCTGCCTATACATCAAAGTGGAATTTCGACTTCAATGAAAATGTAATCAGTGCAGGTGCAAATAACAAGGACTCATACTCAACTATCGTTAACAATTACGGCGAGGCTGTGAAGGATGCTCTTGCTGATTTCAAGGGTGGAACTGTTGTTGCTGCAAACTGTTCAACAGACGGACTTTATGCGACCTATGTTTCACCGGAAGAAAATGACGATATTCAGGCTAAGTTTGATGCTGTTTATAAAGCACTCGCTGACGGACAGATTCAGCTTGTTCCTGTTCAGAATGGTGCAGGCTATGATTTCTGTAAGCTGTTTAACGAGGAAAAGGCGTCTAAGTGTCTGACTCTTAATGGTTGGTTTATTGAAGCAGAACGTGCACAGTAAAGTAATATATTCATTATAAATAATAAACACCATAAGGCTTTGTCCTTATGGTGTTTTGCTGTATTTTGTAAAAGTATTTATTTGTCTGTTTCGTCAAGCTTTCTGCCCATAAGCACACCCATAACACTTGCCATCATAAGACCTCTTGTCCAGCCTGAGCTGTCACCAAGGCAGTGAAGCCCTTTAATATTAGTATTAAGACTTTCATCCATTTTTACCTTATTGCTGTAAAATTTAAGCTCAGGGCTGTAAAGCAGAGTTTCTGTTGATGCAAAGCCCGGTACTACCACATCAAGCATTTTAATAAATTCAATAATATTTGTCATTGCTCTGTATGGCATTGCTGCTGTTATGTCACCTGCAACAGCATCCTTTAATGTTGGTTTGACATTACTTTTTGACAGTTCATATTGCCACGTTCTTTTTCCGTCAAGTATATCACCAAAGCGCTGCACCATAATTTTGCCTGCACCAAGCATATTTGTCAGCTCACCAACTTTCTGAGCATATTCAATTGGCTGGTTGAAGGGCTCAGTGAAATTGTGACTTACAAGTATTGCAAGATTAGTGTTTTCGCTTTTTTTGTCCTTGTAGCTGTGTCCGTTTACAACTGCAAGGTCATTGTCATAGTTTTCCTGTGCAACAAATCCGCCTGGATTCTGGCAGAAGGTACGCACCTTGTTTTTCCATGGTCTTGGGTAACCGATAAGCTTTGACTCATAAAGTGCTTCGTTTACCTTTTCCATAACCTCGTTTCTGCATTCAACTCGCACACCTATATCAACTGTGCCCGGCTTGTGCGCAATATCATGCTCGGCACAAAGCTTTTCGAGCCAGTCGGCCCCTCGTCTGCCTGTTGCAATAACAATTTCATCAGCATTGATAATTCTGTCACTGCCGTTATCATCAATTATCACACCCTTGCATACCGAATTTTCTATTATGATATTCTTACATTCTGTCTGAAAGAGCATATCAACTCCATTATCAGCAAGGTGTGTCTGTATTTTATAATAAAGCTCCTGTGCTTTTTCTGTGCCAAGGTGACGGATAGGGCAGTCAACAAGCTTTAAGCCTGCCTTAATGGCATTTTTTCTGATTTCTTTAATGGCATCACCTGTGCCGATACCTTCAATTTTTGTGTCAGCACCGAATTCAAGATAAATTTTATCGGTATAATCAATAAGCTCCTGTGCAAAGTCCTCGCCTATGAGTGTGGGCAAATCTCCGCCGACCTCATAGCTCAGACTCAGCTTACCGTCGGAGAATGCGCCTGCACCTGAAAAGCCTGTGGTAATGGCACAGCTTGGCTTGCAGTTAACACAGTGACCGATTTCACTTTTAGGGCAGTGCCTTTTTTCAACAGGCTTGCCTTTTTCAATAAGCAGTATTTTCTTTTTTGAATTTCTTTTGATTAATTCAAGTGCTGTGAAAATACCTGCAGGACCTGAGCCGACTATTATTAAATCGTAGTTCATTTTCATTCTCCTAAATCTATATTTGCTGAAAAA
>DBFOUY010000058.1:0-3071 GCA_048365975.1 Eubacterium sp. | reverse complement strand
GCACCATTCGGCAAACTTTTTTTCAACGAAATTCTTTTCAAACTCACTGAAACCCGATGAAACATCATCATAAGCGTTAAAATACTTCCAAAAGGTTTCAACACATTCTTCTGTCTGCAAGCCGTCAAGCTTATCAGAAAGCTTTGGATTATTCAGGGATTTCATATAAGCCCTGATAACCTCCTCATTGCTGATTGTCAGAAACGGAATAAAACCGTGGCTAACCAGCTCCGCATGGTCTTCACTTGGTAAGTCACTGTATTTATGTACTGTATAGTCAGTACGTGAGAACCAGTATTCTGTTGCAGAGCCCCACAAAAGATGTAAATTCTCCTCAGATAAAATTAATTGCATATCAAGCCTCAATTATTTATTAATGGATTTCATAAGACCGCCGTCTTTAATGATATTTTGAATAAACTCAGGGAAAGGCTGTGCCTGATAGGTTTTGCCTGTAGTATTATCAGTAATAACACCGCTGTCAAAATCAACCTCAACCTCATCGCCTGCTTTAATTTCTTTTGCAGCCTCATCACATTCAAGTATTGCAAGACCGATATTAATAGCATTGCGGTAAAAAATTCTTGCAAATGTTGATGCAATAACACAGGAAATACCTGAAGCCTTAATCGCAATAGGAGCATGCTCTCTTGATGAACCGCAGCCGAAATTAGCCTCGGCAACCATTATGTCGCCTTCCTTGACTCTGTTGACAAAATCAGCGTCAATATCCTCCATACAATGAGAAGCAAGCCAAGCCTCATCACTCTTATTAAGATAACGTGCAGGAATTATAACATCTGTATCAACATTGTCACCGAACTTATGAACTGTACCTTTTGCTTTCATAATCAAGCCTCCTCCCTTGGATCTGCTATGTAGCCCTTGACAGCAGATGCAGCAGCCACTGCAGGTGATGCCAGATAGATTTCACTCTTTGTATGACCCATACGTCCCACAAAATTTCTGTTTGATGTAGAAACTGCTTTTTCACCGCTTGCAAGAATGCCCATATGACCGCCAAGACAAGGACCGCAGGTCGGTGTTGAAACAATTGCACCTGCTTCAACAAAGATTTCTGCGAGTCCCTCTTTAACACAGTTAAGATAAATTGTCTGTGTTGCAGGAATTACAATGCAGCGAACACCCTTGGCAACCTTTTTGCCCTTAAGGATTGATGCGGCAATACGCATATCCTCCATTCTGCCATTGGTGCATGAGCCGATAACAACCTGGTCAATGGCAATTTCGCCAAGCTCATCAACAGTTTTTGTATTTTCAGGAAGATGAGGACAGGCAACAGTAGGACTGAGCTTGCTTAAATCAATCTCAACAACTGAATCATATTCAGCATCCTCGTCAGCCTCATAAACCTTATAAGGTCTTTGACCTCTGTTTTTAACATATTCAAGAGTAACATCGTCAACAGGGAAAATTCCGTTTTTGGCACCGCACTCAATTGCCATATTAGCAATGCAAAGGCGGTCATCCATTGACAGCTCCTTGATACCATCACCTGCAAATTCAAGTGACTTGTAAAGAGCACCATCAACACCAATCATTCCGATAAGGTGAAGAATGACATCCTTACCTGAAATACACTGAGCCTTTTTGCCTGTAATAACAACCTTAATTGCTGAAGGCACTTTAAACCAGGCTTTGCCTGTAATCATACCTGCTGCCATATCTGTTGAGCCTACACCTGTTGAAAATGCACCGAGTGCACCATATGTACAGGTATGTGAATCAGCACCGATAATACAGTCGCCTGCTGTAACAATACCCTGCTCAGGCAGAAGTGCGTGCTCAATACCCATATTACCAACATCATAATAATGGAGAATATCATTTTTCTTAGCAAACTCTCTTACCTGCTTGCAGTTTTCGGCTGACTGAATGTCCTTGTTAGGTGTAAAATGATCCATTACAAGAGATATTCTTGTTTTATCAAAAACCTCTGTCTTGCCGAATTTAGTCATTTCGTTAATGGCAACAGGTGATGTAACATCGTTGCCAAGCACCATATCAAGTCTTGCTTCAATGAGCTGACCTGCAACAACACTGTCAAGCCCTGCATGGTCTGCCAATATTTTTTGTGTCATTGTCATAGACATAATTTTCACCTTATTTCTTTTGTTTCATTACTTATATATCATCTATATATCATCGGTAAATGAGCCTTCGCCGCGTTCAAGGGATGTGATACCTGTACGTGCAAGCTCAACAATACCAAAACTGTTTTCAATCTCTTCAACAAACATATCAATTGTAATACCTGTTCCCGTGAACTCGAGTGTCATAGTAGTCATTGATACATCAAGAACTCTTGCGCCGTAACGCATATTAAGTGCAAGAAGAGCATTTTTCTTTTCAACACCTGCTGCTGAAACCTTTATTAACAGCAGCTCACTTGATACTGATTTATCATCAGTAAGCTCCGCTACCTTTTTTACAATCTCAAGCTTTAAAAGCTGAGCCTTAATCTGCCTGAAATTTTCAGGCTCGGTATAGGATTCAATAGTCATTCTTGAGAATGCAGGATCCTCAGTTTCACTTACAGTAAGAGAACTGATATTATAGCCACGTCTTGAAAAAAGACCTGCCACACGCTGAAGAACACCTGAAACATTGTCAACAAGAACAGACAAAACAAGCTTTTCTTCTGCCATAATTACATCTCCTCCTTAATATCTTTAACAGAGCCTCCGGGAGGTATCATCGGAAGAACATTTGAATCCGGTGATATTCTGCATTCAATAAGTACAGGGCCGTTAACCTTAAGAGCCTCATCAATAACGGCATCAATTTCGTCATTAGTATTAATGCGCATACCCTTTACACCGAACGCCTCAGCAACCTTGACAAAATCAGTTGCTCTGTGCGGATCAGTATCAGAAAAACGATTGCCGTAAAAAATCTTCTGCCACTGGCGAACCATACCAAGAACTGTATTGTTCATAACAAACATAATAACAGGAATGTTATATGAAGCCATTGTTGCAAGCTCAGTCAGGTTCATATGAAAACCGCCGTCACCTACAAACATAACAACTCTTTTATCAGGACAGCCG
>DBFOUY010000057.1:0-8312 GCA_048365975.1 Eubacterium sp. | reverse complement strand
CTTATATATTCCTATGTTAGTAGGATTTTTAATATAATAAGTTCTCTCCCCGACTTTTATAAGCTCCATAACATCTCCTTACCAGCTTCCGCCGCCACCGCCGCCGAAGCCTCCTCCTGAAATTCCGCCACCGCTGAAACCACCGCCGGATATACCGCTTCCACCGCCTGAGCTTGTTTCAACAGGGCGTGACTGCATTGCACGGTTGCAATCCCTGAAAGTGTTGTTTATAAAATAAATATAACCAAAGCCACGGTAATCTGCACTGCACCATACAGGCGGTTCAATAGCAATTGTTTCAAACTTTTCAACCCATTTTTTTGATACACCGAGAACATAGGCATATGGCAGAATGTTATAAAAATACTGAGGATTTTCCTCAACCAAAGCTTCAAGCCTTTCCTTTTCAGCAGTTTCAAGGAATATTTTAAAGCCATTAATACGCTCTAACATTCTGTGACCATCGTCAGTACGCTTTCTTACAAAGAATGAAATTATAAATGCGCACAGATATATCACTAAGCCTGCACCAAGTGCATAAATGCAAGGCTTTGTCTGATATGATTCACTGAAAATTCCAAAGCTGAAAAATACAAAGCAAGCAATAACCAGCCAGCAAACCGCTCTCATCCACAAGGAATTTTTAACAAATACCTTTTTCCTGTTTTTGCCTGTATTATAAGAATTTTTAATCATATCTATATATACATAAAAATCATTCTCAAGCCTTGATTTGTAAGTAACATCTCCATTTGCAAATAAACCATTCATAAAGGTTTTCTTTGACTCATCATTGCCGTCATAGCTTTTAATTCGTTTTATACCGTAGCTTCCTGATTTATTATCATCAATAGTCAGATAACCCTCGTTAGCAAGCTCAATGAGCAGCGGTACAACATCCTCACCATTAACTGAGCCTTTATACCAGTGAGCAACGTCAACACAGTTCATACCCTCAGGCGGATAAAATTCAACAACATCAACAACCTTTTTATCCTTGCCGAATATCCTCCATATAATAAGAACAGCAATAAGCACAATGCAAGGAAGAACAGCTAACATTGCAACTGATAAATTCTCCTTGCTTTTATCAAGCTTAAAATAACCTTCTGGTAGCTCAAGCCTTGCTGTCAGACCCTTGCGGCTGCCAAGTGGCACAGTCATTTTTCCTACGATTTTATTTTCATCAACAGAATAATCAACAGCCTCTGTTCCGACTTCGCCTTTATAGCCTGCTGAAAAACCTAACTTTGAGCTATCAAACTCCTTAGGCATATTAATCTCAAAAGTAACATTTTTAATTAAAGTGTCCCACTCTGTGCCTATGATATTATAATAAAGCTCATCTGCACCATCCAGCAAATCTTTACCTATTATATAATCATATGACAGCACATAAGTGTGATTTCCTCTAATAGTTTTGTCTGCGTCACCAATCTGAATTGAATATTCATCACCTGTTGAGCTCAAATCATAATTATCATTGCACTTAAAATGCTTAATCTTGATTTTTGCATTTGAGGTACTGCCGTCCTCTCTCTCGACCGCAAATCTGCGTGGAATGTTACGATAAATACCGTGACGTGCTTCATTGAAATAAACATCAATGGTTTCCGTAATATGAAGAATATTATCCTCAGCAACATCAATTTTCACATCATAATTATCAATTACATAAGGATAGTATTTATCTCCCGCAGCAAAAACATTGAAGGCAGGAACAAGAACAATAATTAATACGAAAAGTGCAGATAATAAAGACTTAACCTTTTTCACTAAAACTCCACCTTTACATTCTCTCGCTGAGCACTGTCTTCAACAGCATACATTGACTGCTTCTTAAATCCGAACATAGATGCAACAATGTTTGACGGGAACATCTGAATTTTATTATTATAATTTTTAACTACAGCATTATAATACTTTCTTGCGTTGGCAATATCCTCTTCTGTTCTCTGAAGCTGGTTATTAAGATTAATAAAATTCTCATTAGCCTTTAGCTGCGGATACTGCTCAGCAACAACATTTATGCTTGCAAGACCGCGTGAAAGCTCCTTGTTAGCCTCAAGCTTCTCATCAGTGGATAAATCCTGATAACGAACATTTCTTGCACTTATAACATTCATCAATGTTTCAGCCTCATGCTTTGCATAGCCCTTTACAGATGCAACGAGGTTAGGAATTAAATCCCAGCGCTTTTTCAGATAAACATCCATTGTGGCAAAAGCCTCTTCAACAGAATTTCTAAGCTTAACAAGCTTGTTATAGGCAGAAATAAAGCCGATAACAATTGCCAGTAAAACAATAACAACAACCGCAATAATTACATAAGATGTCATAATTTCCTCCAAATTAAAGATATGATTTATATATTATTATACTTATCTTATATGTTGATTATATAACGTTAAATAGCCTATGTCAAATAATTAAAAAAAATTTGTAAAAAGGGGTTGACAAATGCAATCTGCTTTGGTATAATGCATATCGTTGAGCGAGAGTGGCGGAATCGGCAGACGCGCACGTTTGAGGGGCGTGTGGGGCGACTCGTACGGGTTCAAGTCCCGTCTCTCGCACCATTAAAGGCTTAGCAGCATTTGCTGCTGAGCCTTTAAATTTTATATTGGGACTTAGATAATCATTTGATTACCTAAGTCCTTTTTTACGCCTGAAAACGGCCCTGCTTATGCGAAATCAGGAATTTTATCAAAACTGACTAACGTATACATACTATACTCAAGCTTTCAAAAACGCAGTGTTTTTATTTGGTGAAACAAAATATGAATTTAACTTGATAATACGACTGTTTTACTATATACTATAGATATAACAGTTATAGTATACAGTACAAAAAATGCAACCATATCAGTCAGAAATCCTAACGCATTCTTTAAAGAGGGATTAAAATGGAGTCTACAAAAACAGGTGTTTTAAAAAAGTCTGATTTACTATTTCATACGCCAACACCCACAGCAAAAAAAATATACTATTATCCATTAAGTGCAGGACATTATTATTGCGTAAAAAATTATCATTTAATTAACAGAAACTACAAAAGCATACTGATAAATCATATTATTGAGGGTACATTTACATTTGTATTGAATGGCAAGCATATAACCGCACACAAAGGTGATACAGTTATACTTGATTGCTTTAAGCCCAACGAATACTATACTAATGACAGTTTTGAAGCAATATGGATTCTTTTTGACGGTCCTGAAAGCCTTAATTTCTGCAACGAAATAACTGAAAATGAAAATCACCCTATAAAGACAGGGAACAGTAAATATATAAAAAAACTGCTTTTCGGCATTTTTAACTGTATTAAAGGCTTAGAAAATTATTCTGAGGTAGGCTTGTCACTTGATATTTACAGGATACTTGCAGAGCTTTCATCAACTGTCAGTTACAAAAGAAAAAATGCTGCTAACAATGAACAGATTATCAATGATGCTAAAAAATATATATCAGAACATCTTGATGAAAATATCAGTGTAAAAACAATTTCTAAAAAAATGCATATGAGTTCAACGCATTTATCCCGTATTTTCAAACAGGAAGCAGGCTATTCACCCTATGAATATGTTTTGATTTCAAGGCTTAACAAAGCTAAGGAATTATTGCAGAAAACTGATATGTCTGTAGCAGAAATAGCTTTTAAGGTCGGTTTTAACAGCTATACAAATTTTATTTATTTTTTTAAAAAGAACACTGGTATGTCACCTAACAAATTCAGAAAACTTGAATTCTGATATCATTCAATTAAAATAATTAAAGACGCCGTCTGAGAATTAATTCTCAGGCGGCGCGTTTTCAAGGCAAGCAATATGTTTAATTACTTATTAATTCAATGCAACATAAAAAATATTATATACTTTAATAAATTAATTGAAAGACGGAGCACCCGTATTCGGAATATTTGCTTTCTTTACAATCTTTCGACCTGAAGCATCAGTATCTGTTCGGCTGTTTGAAGAATCTGAAGGCTTTAGGCCAGGCTTAATAATCGGCTTTTTTGAATCTTCGTTTTTATCTTCAGGTTTTTCGGGATTAACCGGTTTATCCGGAGCATTCGTATTTCCCGTTTTTTTTATCTCCCTGCCTGCAAGATTAGCTACCATTATGATGAGTTCATTTGCTAATTCTGAATTACTCATCTTTAAAGCAGATTGAATAAACTCTTTTGTATCCTCAGGAAGAGTTATACCTAACGCATTTTCAATAATGCCTGTTGACAAACCGATCTTCAAAAGTGAATTTGTCTGATTATTGCCGATTATATTCTGATAAAGATAATCATAAATAATCTTTACAGCATCTGCATTGCTTTCAGCATCTGTAAATCTTTCAAGCTTCATATCGGTAAATTCAAGAACAATAGTTGAGTTCTGTGCCGGACCATTAGCAAATTTAATACCTACAGCATTACCAGTAAGATTTTTGATTAAATATCCAACTGTTCCCTGAATATCAAGCTGAATATTATCGCCTTCACCTGTAGTGGGAAGAGCTGCAAATGTGTCTTTGATGTCAGCAATTGCAGTCAGCACATCATTGATATTTATACCGAATTGGGTTAAGGTTGGTTCAAGCCCCTTAACAATCGCAGCAAGATTATTTACAACCTTAGTAAGACCGCTGTAAAGAAGCTTTGAATTTTCAGGCTTTAAAACAGTCTGAAGCAAGTCAATAACTGAATTTGCGGTATCAGGGAAAAGTGCCGCAGTAATGTTCTGAATGTATGCATTAGTCGCTGCAATGTCATACGGCTTTTCAGCAGTAAATAAATTAAAGCCTAAAACATCTGCCGCTTTATTTTCCTGTTTAATACCGATAGCCTTACATATTTCATCAATACCATCACCAAGAGCAGGAGCGGATGTAAAGTCACCTGTCATAACAGGCAAAAACTGTAATGTATCAAATATATTTGGAACAAGAACAGTTTTAACAACTATATCTAATTCTTTTTTAAAATCAGATGCATCTTTGCAGACAATCGGATTTTTCTTAAAGAATGCTGTAAGTGTGCCTTCAGAAACAAGCTTTCCGTCTTCATCATAAGTATCTGATTCTAACTGACCATCTGTAAGATCCGCAAATCTTTCAGACTGTGTTTTCTTATAGAATGAGCCCTTGTCTGATGCTGAGCCATCAAGCACAAGAAGCGCTTTCAGACCAGGAAGTAATTTATAAATACTTTCAATTGTGGAGCCTGTTAATAAATTTTCATTAAGAATTGTGTTTACATCATCAAGAAGAGCCACGACATCCTTTTCAGTAACCATTTCGTCGTATGTCGGCGTATAGCTTTCTTTTGCCGCTGCAGCAAAAGATGGACCGACACAAGAAAAAACCAAAGCTAATGCCAAAACAATACTGATGATTTTATTATGTTTTTTCATAAAAACTTTCCTCCCTTTTTGCTTCCCTGAAAACAAGGTTGTAACAACATGCTACCATTCTATATTAATATAAATTACTAAAAAAATGTTTAGATAAGCTATCAAAAAATTTAGAAAAAATATCTTTTTGAGTTAATCTGTTACGGAGTTATTCATAAGGATACCATTTTTCATCATTAATATACGGATTACTCAAATTTTTATTTGTGTACCATATCTGAGGATATTTCGGATTTTCATTTATAGCTGCTGTGGATGTATCTACAGATTCATTTTCATTCGGTCTGAGCATTCTTGCAACAACTGCAATTCTGCAGTCAGCTCGCCTGCTTTCCTTGTCGACCTCCCTTGTACAAGTTGACAAGGTCAAAAACTGATCATTTTCGTTATAATCAACATTTGTATGAAAAAGAGTTCTTTTATTCAGTTCTTCACTGTATTTTGCAAAATTATCCCCACCCATATTTGGATAGGTATAATTAAACACATAATCATTATCCTCAGCAGGGTCAGCCGAAGTGATAAATACAGAAATAATTTTCCATTTATTCATTTCTGTTCTTGTATTAAATTCAATTACAGGATGCTTCTTATAGTAATTAAATTTGCTGTATTGTGCTAATTCTGAAAAAACAGTATCATCAAGCCAGTTGTGACCATGAATTACCGTGTTCTTGCTTTTTAATTGAGGGTCGCAGTCAAACGACATAAATATACTCCCCCGTGCTTCGTATTCTTTTTCAAAATTATGTATGAGGTAAAACTCATTATCATCAGCCTGAACAACAGGATAATCAATAGCAGTCCCGTCTATTTTAATCCAGCCGACAAAATCATTGTTTTTTTCGTAATATTCATCATATTTTTCAGGCACAGCCGCAGGGACTTCATTAAAATCTGAATTACCTAACGGCAGATAAGGACCATCATTTATTTTGACACACCACAGTGTAACTGCTGCGGCTATTACGGCAATTAATGAAGTAATAATAATTTGCTTTTTCTTTTTGCTCATATTTTCGCACTCCTTATTTGAAAAATCTTTAAAGCTTTACAATTTGAGTATATCACAAATTCGTATTCAACAATTTATAAATGCAATCAGAATATTTAGAAAACCTATCATTTTATAAAAAATGTTAAAAGCAAAACAGCAAGCTGAAAAGCTTGCTGTTTTGTGGTGCAGAAGAAGGGACTTGAACCCTCATGAATTTGCATTCACTAGAACCTGAATCTAGCGCGTCTGCCGATTCCGCCACTTCTGCATTTATTTAATTTTTGTTTTCTATTTTTACACGAAGAGAACATCCGAGGCGGAGCGATTTGCTTAATCCACATTATGCTGAATTAATCAGCATTAGAATAATACCACAACTTGCTTGAAATGTCAATTAATTATGCTATAATAAATTTTATGAAAAAGATTTTATGTTTATATCTTAGTTTTATTGCTATTGTTTACTCTTTATATTATTCAAGCTTAGGCGGATTTATCGGAAACAAAGGTGCTCTGTCAAAGATTGGTCTGATGCATCCTATACTGTTTATTATATGGGGTTCAGTAACTTGTGCTGCATTATTTTTTAATCTTACAGTCGGATATATGAAAACGAAATACAGATTTTATATTCCTATGCTGATTATTGCATCAATAGGTATGATATTGACAGTTTCAAATGATTTTGACTATTCGCAAAAGAGCGAATATATCTTGCACTGCATCGGCTCGCTTACCTTTTCTGTTGTAATGGGAATAACAGTATTTTTGCTGTTTCTATTATCAAAGGATTACATTTTAGCAGCCATAAGCGGTTTTATATTAATCACAGATTTAATATTTCTTATTATATTCAAAGAAACTGCAATTATAGAGCTTGCACCGATTTTTGCAGGCTTCATACTGCTTGGTATACACAATACAAGAAGGGAGCGACAGACAGTTGAAATTAAATAACAAGTTGAAAAATCTTGAGTCTTACCCTTTTCATATGCCGGGACACAAAAGGAATTCAGATTTCAGAATTATAGGTGCAGACATTGATATAACTGAAATTGACGGCTTTGATAATTTGCATAATCCGAAAGATATTCTTTTAGAGCTTGAAAAAAGTGTATCGGATATTTTCGGCAGCAAAAAAAGTATGCTGTCTGTTAACGGCTCTACCTGCTGCATTCTTTCAGCAATATCTGCTGTCTGTAAAAAAGGTGACACAATTATAATTGCAAGAAACTGCCATAAATCTGTTTATAACGCCTGCTATATAAATGAGCTTAACACAGTGTACATTGAGCCTGAATTTTGCACTGAGCTTGGAATATATACAAAAATAACACAAGAGGCAATTGATACTGCGATTGCCGAAAATACTGAAGCAAAGGCAGTTGTAATCACCTCCCCTACCTATGAAGGGATAGTAAGTGACATCAAGACTGATATTCCTCTGATTATTGATGCTGCACACGGAAGTCATTTTGGCTTTGCAGACTTTATCCCCTCACCTGCACAAGGCGATATTGTAATTAACTCACTGCACAAAACACTTCCGAGTCTGACACAAACTGCTGTTGTTCACATTAATAATGATAAATATATTGATTCAGTAAAAAAATATATGGATATTTTTGAAAGCAGCTCCCCCAGCTATATTCTTCTTGCTTCAATTGAAAAATGTATTGATTTTTTAAAAAATCCCAAATCCTCATTTGACAATTACAAAATACTGTTGAACAGCTTTTATAAAAAGCTAAGTTCTTTTAATAATATAAGCGTGTTTAAAAATGATGACCCCACAAGAATAATAGTTTCTGCAAATGGCTACAGCGGAGCAGAATTAAGTGAACATCTTCGTGAAAACGGAATTGAGGCTGAAGGCTGCGGACTGAATTACGTGATATTGATTTTCA
>DBFOUY010000056.1:0-3543 GCA_048365975.1 Eubacterium sp. | reverse complement strand
TGGGGATATGATTTTGACGGTGACACAAGAGTGGTAGACACACATATTAAAAATCTCAGAAAGGCTCTTGGAGAAAAATCATCACTCATAAGGACGGTAGTTAATATAGGTTATTCCTTTCAGGAGGTGTAATTATGAAAAAAATTATAAGTCTGAATCTTGTTGTTGTGGTTCTGATATCTTTATTCTATGCAGTAACAGTGAGCAATTCTTATAATAACATAAAAGGTGCTGTTGAATCAGAGTACATAACAGAAGCAATGGAATTTGAAGCGAATATGTATACAGCAGTTTATGACGAGGAGTCTGATGAGTTAAAAAAATGGAGCTGTGCAGAGGAATTTCTTAATTGTTTTTATTATAGTTCGATTTTTCCTCACCGCATAGTAATTTATGACAGTAATGGTAATGAGATGGCACGTACATCTACAATACTCCAGTTTGATTCAGGTACATGGCGTTATGATAATGTTTCACGTTTTATGTCCTATTACTGTAATCTTGATGATTATTTAATTGATGAACAAAAGGATTTTATTATTGAACCAAATGAGAATCATATAAAAAGCTTTGCCTGTATTGTTGAGGATGAGAAAAATCCTATTGTTAAGCCTGTATATATTCTGTATCAGGATATGGCAGGTAATGATACATACAAACTTAATTTTTCAAATGAAGAACCGAATGCTGTCATTGACGCATATAACGTTGATATAAATATTATTGACGACCGCAATAGCAAGAGCTATGAATATATCGACAAGCTGATTGAAGATAAAGTGCCTCAGGCATATTTTGATGATAATGATGAGGATATGGGAGAAGACGGTTTTTTACATTTTACAAAGCGCAATGAAATATATATCGGTTCAGAACACTGCACGGCAATAGCAGTGTCCTATATTGATTCTGATGATGCCACACTGCATGATTATCGGTTTACTGACAACTTCAGAAACATAACTATTTTATATTTAGCTGTTACAGTAGTTATATTAGCAGTATTAAACTTTTATATTAAACGCAGCAGGATTGATAAAGCAAAATATGTATTTACAAATGCTGCAGCTCACGAGCTTAAAACACCGATTGCAGTAATCGAAAATAAATGTGAATTTATTCTTGAAGGTGTTGATGAAAGCAAAACGACCGAGTATGTTAATGAAACATATAAAGAAGCGTTAAGAATGAATACGCTACTTAATAATCTTTTGTGCTATAACAAGCTGTCAACAATAAACAGAATAGAAAAGTCAGATAATAATCTTGCACAGATTATAAAAAATGAGCTTGAAAAATACAGCAGTGCAGCAGAAGCCAAAAACATATCATTTAATACAGAGCTGACAGATTCAACTGTCAAATGTAATGGCGAGCTTATTTCACTTGCTGTGGGCAATCTTTTATCTAATGCTGTTAAGTTTTCACCGTCAGGCAGTACTATTGCTGTTAAGCTTGTGAAACATAAAAAACGCTTTAAAGTGTCTGTCACTAATCAGTTTGACGGAGAGCTTGATAAAAAGGTCTGGGATATGCTTTATGTAAATGATGAAGCAAGAAGTGGAAAAACCAGCGGAATGGGTCTGCCGATTTCAAAAGAAATATTTGACCTTCATAACTATAAGCACGGCTTAAATTGTGAAAACGGATATGTAGAATTTTATTTTATTGCTAAATAAATTGTTTTGTTGTATAATGCCACTTGGGTGACATTATGGCAAGAGAATTAACATTTGCTCAGAAAGTTGAGCGCAGTATTATAAAAACCTACAGAAAAGAAATATGGAACCCTTTTGTAGAGGCATGTCAGAATTATGAGCTTGTGCAGGAGGGTGATAAAATAGCAGTTTGCATAAGCGGCGGCAAGGATTCTGTGCTGCTTGCAATGTGTATGAAACAGCTCAAGAGAATAAGCAAAACTGATTTTGAGCTTGTTTTTATATGTATGGACCCTGGTTATAACGAGGTTAACAGAAAGCAGATTGAAAAAAATTGTGATTTGCTTGAAATACCTGTTACTATTTTTGAGTCTGATATATTTGACATCACCGCTTCCGTATCAGGCTCGCCCTGCTATCTTTGTGCAAGAATGAGAAGGGGGCACCTTTATGCAAAGGCAAAGGAGCTTGGGTGCAATAAAATCGCACTCGGTCACCATTTAAGCGATGTTATTGAAACTACATTAATGGGTATGTTCTACGGCTCTCAGCTTCAGGCAATGCTGCCAAAGCTTAAAAGCACTAATTTTGAAGGTATGGAGCTTATCAGACCGCTTTATTGTGTAAATGAAAGTGCTGTTTTAAAATGGAAAGAATACAACAATTTAACATTTATACAGTGTGCCTGCCGTTTTGTTGATGAATACAGCAACAGTGCTGACGGCATCGGCGAGTCAAAAAGGCAGGAGATAAAGCAGCTGATTTGTGACTTAAAAAAAATAAATCCTGATATAGAGCATAATATTTTTAAGTCTATTCATAATGTAAAACTTGACACCTTTATTGCTTATAAACAAAAGGGTACAGAACACAGCTTTTTAGAGGAATTCAGAGAAAATTAATTTTTCTCTGAATTTTTTTATAAAAAATCCTAAAAGCCTATTGACAAAGTAGGCAATTAGTGGTATCTTATACCCATAACAAACACATAGTAACCCAGTAGGTTATAGGAGGATTTAATTATGGATACTAAAAAACTAAGATTTGAAACACTTCAGCTTCATGTCGGTCAGGAACAGCCTGATCCTGCAACAGATGCAAGGGCTGTGCCGATTTATCAGACAACGTCATACGTTTTCAGGGATTGCGACCACGCCGCTGCAAGGTTTAATCTCACAGATGCAGGCAATATCTACGGCAGACTTACAAATTCAACACAGGATGTGTTTGAAAAAAGAGTGGCTGCGTTAGAGGGCGGTGCTGCTGCACTTGCTACTGCATCAGGAGCTGCAGCTCTCGCATATACATTTCAGGCACTGACCTCTGCAGGTGATCATATCGTTTCTGCAAAAACAATTTATGGCGGAACATATAATTACCTTGCACATACAATAAAGAATTCAGGTGTAACAACAACCTTTGTTGACCCTGATGATTTGTCAAATTTTGAAAATGCAGTTAAGGAAAATACTAAGCTTATCTTCTTTGAAACTCTCGGCAATCCAAATTCAAACCTGGTTGATATTGAAAAGCTTGCAGAAATCGCACACAAGCATAATATTCCGCTTGTGGTTGACTCAACCTTTGCAACACCTTATCTTATAAGACCGATTGAGTATGGTGCTGATATAGTAGTACATTCTGCAACAAAGTTTATCGGCGGTCACGGTACAACTCTTGGCGGTGTTATAGTGGAAGGCGGTAATTTTGACTGGAGAAGCAGCGGAAAATTCCCTCAGATTGCCGACCCTAACGAAAGCTATCACGGTGTAAGCTTTGTTGATGCCGCAGGTCCTGCCGCTTTTGTAACTTATATTCGTGCAATTCTTCTTCGTGACACAGGCGCAACACTTTCACCATTCAACGCTTTCCTGCTTCTGGCAGG
>DBFOUY010000055.1:0-7445 GCA_048365975.1 Eubacterium sp. | reverse complement strand
TTAATACTGAAAATGAGCCTGTAAAAGCTGAAAAAACCACTGACGATGAGCAGCATACTATGCCGAATGATAATGGAGAAGATGGCACTGATAACGAGCCTGCTAATGCACACGTAAGTTTCAGAAACGGTATTCATGTCCGTGACGGAAAGGACAGGGTTGATATCGGCTTCAACGGCATACATATTGAATCAAAAAATGGCGAATCAGTGCATATAGGCTCAGGTGATGTAAGGGTTGACGGTGTTGATGAAGAATATATTTTTTCACGGGGAAAGAGGAGCAAGCTCTTTCATGCTCTTCTGCCTATGGGTGTGATTATAGCATATCTAATAATAGGCTTTACATTTGAACAGGGCTGGGCACTCGGCTGGCTGCTTGTGTTTTTAATACCGATTATTGAAAGCTTTGTCGCAGCGGTTAAAACAAAAAATCCGTCTGCATTTGCTTATCCTGTTCTTGTGGTGGCTGTGTATCTTACTGTGGGACTTTTTGAAAAAATATGGCATCCCACATGGATAATGTTTTTAACAATACCTGTTTATTATGTGATATCTGATTTTATCAAGCCGATGCATAAGAAGAAAGATGATTAGGTGTTTAGAATAACAAAAAAATCAACGGATAAAAAGTCCGTTGATTTTTTATTTTAATTATCAGATTTATTATCAGTATCGTTTTCTGTCGTATTATTTACATCTGCACTTTCCTGAGGCTGAGCATTATTATTATCTGATGACTGATTAGTGTAATAATAGCTTCCCTCAGTCTGCTGGTTACTGCTTTGCGGTGGTGCATAATAATAACCGCTTGCACTCTCTGACGGAGCAGTATAGCCATAAGTCTGGCTTGTGCCTGTAAAGCCAGATATTTTTTCATCAAATGACTTGAAATCGTCAGGTGTTATTCTGCCGTTCTGCAAGGCTCTCATACGGAAATTCTCATAATAAAGTGCCCTTGTAGTATTAACATAAGGAATAACATAAATCGAAGCAATACCGAAGGTGACAGCGGTCAGAAGATACCACGGAATAAAGCTTAAATTAAGTATAAACAGCTCTGTACGATTTCCTGCCACTATCTTTTTTGAAAGTTTTATAGCCTCGCTTGGCTTCAGATTAGGATTATCACTCATAATTTCCTCTGAAAAATATGAGCTGTAAAAGAAAATTACTCCGGGGACTATCAGAAGAAGTGTGAGCAGCCCCATAATTACATTCTTTAAAAGAACAACAACAAGCTTTTTCAGATAGGTATCATTGAAGGAATTTTTGAAAATACCTTCAAGCTCTTTGCCAAGCTCAAAAGGCTCATCAGGGCTTTTTCTTACAACAGACAGATACATACCAGCCAGTGTAACAAGAAGCGGCATAAAGATAATACCTGCTAAATATGATATACCCCTGACTCCTCTGCCAAGCAAGCCGCCGAGCAACGCATTTATATTCCCTGCGGTATCAGCAGAAAGCGGTGTAATCTCAGTTGATGATTGAGCACTGTCAAATTCAAAATCCTCTATAGGATTATTATCAGAGTCATAGTTCTCGTTATAATCCTCACCAAAATCACTGTAATAATCATAAAAATTATTATAGTCGTCTTTTTTATCGTTAAAGAACTCAAAATCATTGTTATTAAAATTATAATTATTAATATCAGAAATGTTAAAACCGATGCTCATATTTGTAAGCAAAGCTACAATAAAGGTGATAAGGAACAAATAAAAGAACCTGCCCTTAATTATATCCCTTGCCTGCTTTTTAACGAGTGCTCTGTTAATATAATTCATAATATTCTCTCTTCTTAAAACTCAAGCTTTGACTCAATAAAGTCAACTAACTCTGCAATAGGAATTCTAACCTGCTCCATAGTGTCACGGTCACGAACTGTTACACAGCCATCTTCTTCACTTTCAAAATCGTAGGTTATACAGTATGGAGTACCGATTTCATCCTGACGGCGGTATCTCTTACCGATTGAACCTGCATCGTCAAAATCAACATTAAACTTTTTAGCAAGAGTGCCGAATACCTCTGTAGCTTTATCGCTGAGCTTCTTTGAAAGAGGAAGCACTGCTGCCTTGAAAGGTGCAAGAACAGGGTGGAAATGCATAACAACTCTTATGTCATTCTTTTCTGCATCAATAAGTTCTTCATCATAAGCCTCAGTAAGGATAGCAAGGAACAGACGCTCAACACCAAGTGACGGCTCAATAACATAAGGTACATATCTTTCATTATTAACCTGATCAACATATTCAAGGTTTTTACCACTTGTATTGATATGCTGAGTAAGGTCATAGTCTGTTCTGTCAGCAACACCCCAAAGCTCTCCCCAGCCGAATGGGAAATTGTACTCAAAGTCTGTTGTAGCCTTTGAATAGAAGCAAAGCTCATCAGGGTCGTGGTCACGGAGTCTGAGATTTTCCTCCTTGATACCAAGTGAATAGAGCCAGTCACGGCAGAAGCCTCTCCAGTAATCAAACCATTCTAAGTCTGTGCCCGGCTTACAGAAGAACTCAAGCTCCATCTGCTCAAACTCACGAACACGGAAAATGAACTTACCTGGTGTAATCTCATTTCTGAATGACTTACCTATCTGAGCCACACCGAAAGGAATTTTCTTTCTTGTAGTTCTCTGTACATTCTGGAAATTAACAAAAATACCCTGTGCAGTTTCAGGTCTTAAATAAATCTCATCCTTTGCATCCTCAGTTACACCCTGGAAGGTTTTGAACATAAGATTGAACTGACGGATGTCTGTAAAATTGTTTGCACCGCAGTTAGGGCAAGGAATATTGTGCTCTTTAATATAAGCAGCCATTTCCTCGTTGCTCCAGCCTGCAACATTAGTGCCGTCAAAATTTTCAATCAGATCGTCTGCTCTGTGTCTTGTCTTACAGTCGCAGCAGTCCATAAGAGGGTCTGAGAAACCGCCCAGATGACCTGAAGCAACCCATGTCTGCGGATTCATAAGAATGGCACTGTCAAGACCCACGTTGTATGGATTTTCCTGAATAAATTTCTTTCTCCATGCCTTTTTTATATTCTCTTTAAGCTCAACACCCAAAGGACCGTAATCCCATGTGTTTGCAAGACCGCCGTAAATTTCTGAGCCTGCATACACAAAGCCTCTGCCCTTTGAAAGTGCCACGAGCTTTTCTAATGTTTTTTCACTGTTAAGCATATTATTAGTCCTCCGTTATAATAATATATTTAATTCATTTTACTATCTTTATTATAATAAGTCAACAATATTTATAAAAATGGTCAGTAATGTATAATATAAAAACACAGCAACGGCAATTTCCTTTGCCGCTGCTGTGTTTCACTGTTACCAGTTTACATATATATCAATTGTTCCGTATGCACAGCCGCTGTCATACACCTTTGCAGGACCAAGAGATGTCATTAAAGTTGTACCCTTCTTCATATATGAAGTATTAGCTGCTACGCAGATATAGCCGTCACCATCTCTGATTGTACCATCATCTGCAACATGTCTGCCGGGAATATTCAGACCGTTGCCCGGGAGAACCTTCTGAGAATAGTAGGTTTCTCTGTGACCATTGTAATAAACAACACCCTTGAAAGATGTTAAAGGATTGCTTGACACATTATAACGTGCACTGTACTGCAATGTAATATTGCTGCCAACACCTGTGCTTGCTGCCTTTTTAGCTGTGCCCACAGCAACAACCTTATTTACAGGCTTTTGAACTGTTTTACGGCTGAGCTCGGTTTTGCTTTCCTCTTTGCCGTTAACATATTTAACCTTATAGCTGACCTCGTCCACACCATTGACACCCTCGGTTAAAACCTTTTCAGTGCCGCTGTTCATAGAGCTGTCATTCTTCTTTTCGGTTTTGAAAGCAATGTTTTCTTTCTTATCAACCGTTTTATACTCAACACGGAATACAGTAACTGTCATTTTATCCTTAAGCTCGGTATTCAATGAAGGCTCTGTATAATCGTCAGCACCAAGGCTGATTTCCGCAGCAGTTAAAAGGTCATTAACCGTACCCTGATAAACTGCCTGCTTGGTTGATTTATTGTCAACTGTAAGTGTAACTGATTTTGCAGAATAAATGGTGATTACCATTCCTTCCTTTACTGAATCAGTCATTTCATAGTTTGCTTTCAGCTTGTTGTCAAAGCTGATTCCAAGCTCGTTCAGTGCCTCGCCAACTGTATCTGCATAAACAGAATAACTGTTGATAACACCGTCAAATTCAATATTTATGTTATTGAGCTTGTCAATTCTGATAACACTGCCGTCACTGCCTGTGAAAGCACTGATATCAAGTTTGTCACTGTCAGCTAAAGTGATATTTGCCTGTGACAAGATTTCGATTGGTTCCGTTTCATTAGTTGTAACTACAAAGCTATCGTTATCAATCTGAATTTCAACATTGTATTGGCTTACAAGACCCGCAAATGCGGTTGTAGCAAAAATACCGATTGCAACAATAAATGCAATTACTGCTGTAAGGACTGCACGGCTTAAGCCCTTAAGTCCGCCAGCATTTGATTGGTTTATCATCTTAATCTCCTTTGTCTTCGAAATATTAGGTTATTCAGTTTCTTTAACTCCTAATATTCAGTGGAATTATCCACTAAACAGAAAGTAAATTTTTTCTGCTTTACACTATTATTTCCCCGAGCGTTTGCCATTATATCACAAATGCATAAGTTGTCAACAATTTGAAGTTGTCATTTTTGTATGATATGCACAAGTTTGTAATTTTAATTATTAAGATATAATTAAGATGTGTCAATATCTTGTGGTTCTAACATTTAACGCTTTAGCGTGTGATTGATTTTTTTTGTGAAAACATTAGAAAAGTACTACAAAATTCTTACATTTTGTAACTTTTATTATTTTTTAGTGAAAAATATACAATATATTGATAATACCCCAGCTTTCACTATTATATGACCCCACATTTAGATTGTGAAAAATTTATTGATTTTAAGCTTAAAATCAATAAAAAAAGCAGTGCTTCTGGTATATGCACTGCTTTACTTTTCGTATATATTTTGTTTTTCTGTATCTAATATATATTATATTATTTAAAACTATTATATTATGAATTATTTGCGGTTTCTGATAAGCCTGTTTGACTTCAGCGATAAAATTGTTGAAGCTGTGACTATTATAATACCTGTGACGATTTGTATTAAAAACATAAAACTGATACTTTTAAAAACAGCGTCATTGTAAATATCGGGAGTAATTACAGCTCCTTTGCCTACCTTGAAAATAAGACAGGCAATGCCTATAAAGATAAATGATAAGCCTGCAGAGGTAAAAGCACTTGAAAAATACTTTTTTGTTTTTTTCTTATTATCGTGCAGACTTAGTATCAGGAGAAAGGATATAAGCATAACAGCAAGTCCTGATGAAGATAGTTTTCCGTAGCTGTTTATTGTATTATCAACAAATTCTCTGAATGCGTCAGTATTCTTTACCCCATAGCTGTCTGCATAGATTTCAGCCGCCTTGAGTGCAGTATTGTGAACAAGTGAAGCGTCGTATTTCTCATTGTTTCCTTCAAGAAATTCGATTATAAGGTTTTCATAAACGGTTATTTTGTTTTTTGTGAACATTGTTGTATCATTATTATTATAAAAACGTTCAACAACTGTTTCCTCATATCCTCCGATATTATCAGACGCATCAAATACTCTTACAGGTATTCCGCTGTTTTCAGCCAGCAGCGAAATTCTTTGTTCAAAAACATCATCACAATAAGCTGTTATTTCATTCGATGAAAGAAATCTGTTCATATAGACAGGTGAACAAAGCGTCGTCCTGACAATGGTAGCTGCAGATAAAAGACAAATACCGATCGTCATTAGTAATGTAAGAAAGAAGCAGAGGATTCTTCTTGAGCTTTTAGTTAACATATATACTCCCTATTCAACCACAATATCATTGCTGACAAGCTCTGCGACTACTGCATAATAGCTGTTGCTGATGCCGTAGCCATTGCTGTTATCTGTGAAGATGACTACTGACCTTCCGTAAGCATCAGCACATTTTTTCAGCAGAATATCGTTGTCTGCGATAAGTGTTTCTCTCATTTCATAATCAAAAATGCCATAGTAGGTTTCAACAGAAATTATATCACCCTCTGTCAGCATTTTCACAGCGGCAGAGTCCTTTTTATTGCAATTCATATAAACACAGCCTGCTTCACCGGGAAGTATGCTGTCATCTGTAATATTAAATCTTCCGGCACTGTTAATATCACTGCCGTTAAGAATAATCGGTGTGATTTGCTCATTGATTACAGCATTGCCGATAACGGTGTTGTCGCCATATAAAGTAAGCTCTGATTTTTTTATTTTATTATCCGCAGGTGTTATATTCTGCTGCTCAGCATCCTTAAGCTGTGATAAGGTATAATCCGACAGAGCAAAATTCCTATCCTTAAAAACAAAGCTTTTAAGTGAAATATTATATGCGGCAAAAAATGTTACAGTTATTAAAACAGCAATAATAAGCGGTATAACTATACCGTGTTTTATGAATTTTTCTTCACTGTGTTTCATAAATTAACCCTGATTCTGCTGAATAAGACTGCTCATAACATTAGTTTTTTTCTTTTTCGGTTTGTATGGGGGAGGGTTTTTAAGCAGCTTTGTAAGCTTGTTGTTTTTTGCGGTTATTTTGTTTATCTCGTGTACAGGACCGCTCATATATTCGCTCATATATTTGTCGGCAACCTCCATAAGCTTCGGATCATTTTTCATTTCACCGAGAATAGTTACGCCGATAATATCCTGAACCTCGTTAGTTCCGTCCTCATAAACCTCATTAAGCATTTTGAAAAGCTTTTTCACATCAGCTTCACTGCCGTTTGCAATAATATCAATAGCCTTTGCTGTGCCAACCTCTGTGAAAAATGTTTCAGGAAGAAACTCGCCGTATTCGGAGATGTTATTCTTAATAGCGTCCTTCATATCAGGATAAAGTGTGCCGAAGCGGTTTGCAAGTGAATCGGTATCATAGCTTGTAATGCCGTTCTTGGCTTTTGTTCGTGATACAGCCTTAGGCATTTTCACCTTATCAAGATTAACTTTTTTCCTTGCCATAAATAAAGAGGTAAGCTCGTCCTTTATTTCATTGCTGAGTGACTTTGCATCTCTTTCGTTATATGATGCAGGGTCGAAAAGACTGCGTGATAAGGTGTTGAATTCAGGCTCATCTGACTCAGTGTCATAGGCACATTCAAATGCCATTATGCTGTTTGATGAATCAAAAACAAGTCTGTAAACACCCTTATCTCCTGAAAAAACAAGGCTGTTATCCTCTCTGCTCCTAACTGCAAAGCCAAGCTCAGTGTTTATGTCATCAAGATTTTTTTCTACAATTTTAAAAACTTCGCTGATTTCCATATTAACTCTCCTATTATATTTGGTAAATCCGACATTATTTTC
>DBFOUY010000054.1:0-20561 GCA_048365975.1 Eubacterium sp. | reverse complement strand
CAATCATAGTACCAACTTCGTACTTCATCTCAACACCTGCAGCAGCGATTTCTGCATCAGCAGTTTCAACAACCATAGTCTTAACGTACTTAAGCTCCTTAGTGTCGCAAGCAAGAGGAATCATAATCTCAGGAGCAACAGTCCAGTCAGGATGAGCCTTCTGTACATTGATAGCTGCACGGATAACAGCCTTTGTCTGCATCTTAGCAATTTCAGGATATGTTACTGCAAGACGTAAGCCACGGTGACCCATCATTGGGTTGAACTCGTGGAGAGATGCAATAAGAGTCTTGATATCCTCAACTGATTTGCCCTGTGCGTCAGCAAGCTTCTTGATGTCCTCTTCGTCTGTAGGAACAAACTCGTGGAGAGGTGGGTCTAAGAAACGGATTGTTACAGGACAGCCCTCAAGTGCCTCATAAAGAGCCTCGAAGTCGCTCTGCTGATAAGGAAGAATCTTCTCAAGAGCAGCTTCTCTCTCCTCAACAGTGTCTGAACAAATCATTTCACGGAATGCAGCAATTCTGTCCTCTTCAAAGAACATATGCTCTGTACGGCAGAGACCGATACCCTCAGCACCAAGCTCTCTTGCCTTCTTAGCATCAGCAGGAGTATCAGCATTTGTGCGAACCTTGAGTACTCTGAACTGATCAGCCCAGCCCATGATTCTGCCGAATGTGCCTGCGATAGTAGCGTCAACAGTAGGAATTACGCCATCATAGATGTTACCTGTTGAGCCGTCGATTGAAATATAGTCGCCCTCGTGGTACTCCTTACCAGCAAGAGTAAACTTCTTGTTTTCTTCATCCATAGCGATATCGCCACAGCCTGATACACAGCAGGTACCCATGCCACGAGCAACTACAGCAGCGTGTGATGTCATACCGCCACGAACTGTAAGAATACCCTGAGCAGCCTTCATACCTGTGATATCCTCAGGTGAAGTTTCAAGACGAACAAGAACAACCTTCTCGCCCTTCTCGTTCCAAGCAACTGCATCGTCAGCTGTGAATACAACCTTACCGCAAGCAGCACCAGGAGAAGCGCCAAGACCCTTACCGGCAGGTGTTGCAGCCTTTAATGCAGCAGCATCAAACTGTGGGTGAAGGAGTGTGTCAAGGTTACGAGGATCAATCATAGCAACTGCCTCTTCAGGAGTTCTCATACCCTCGTCAACTAAATCACAAGCAATCTGAAGAGCAGCCTGAGCTGTTCTCTTACCGTTACGTGTCTGAAGCATAAAGAGCTTACCGTGCTCAACAGTGAACTCCATATCCTGCATATCTCTGTAGTGGTTTTCAAGAGTTTCGCAAACCTTTGTGAACTCAGCGAAAGCCTCAGGGAACTTCTGCTCCATCTCTGAAATGTGCATAGGTGTACGAACACCTGCAACTACGTCCTCGCCCTGTGCGTTTGTTAAGAACTCACCGAACAGACCTTTTTTACCTGTAGCAGGGTCACGAGTGAAAGCAACACCTGTACCGCAGTCGTCGCCCATATTACCGAATGCCATTGACTGAACGTTAACAGCAGTACCCCATGAATATGGAATATCGTTGTCACGACGGTAAACGTTTGCACGAGGGTTGTCCCATGAACGGAATACAGCCTTAACAGCACCCATTAACTGCTCCTTAGGATCAGTTGGGAAATCGTCGCCGATTTTTTCCTTGTACTCAGCCTTGAACTGTGTAGCAAGCTCTTTAAGGTCGTCAGCGTCAAGATCAACGTCCTGAGTAACGCCCTTCTTTTCTTTCATTTTGTCGATAAGCTCTTCAAAATACTTCTTACCAACTTCCATAACTACGTCAGAATACATCTGAATGAATCTTCTGTAGCAGTCCCAAGCCCATCTTGGATTGCCTGATTTTTCAGCAATTGCGTTAACTACGTCCTCGTTAAGACCTAAGTTAAGAATTGTGTCCATCATACCAGGCATTGAAGCTCTGGCACCTGAACGAACAGATACGAGAAGAGGATTTTCCTTATCACCGAACTTTTTTCCGGTAATCTCTTCCATTTTAACAATGTACTCATTGATTTCAGCCATAATGCCGTCGTTGATTTCACGACCGTCTTCATAATACTGAGTACAAGCTTCAGTAGAGATGGTGAAACCCTGTGGAACAGGCAGACCGATGTTTGTCATCTCAGCAAGGTTTGCACCCTTACCGCCGAGAAGTTCTCTCATGTCAGCATTACCCTCTGAAAAAAGGTAACAATACTTTTTTGCCATTTGAGAAATACCTCCTAATAAAAATTTACAAATTAATTATTTGTACCTTGTGCCGAAAGGCAAACTGCTGTTTGCACTAAGGCACAGTACAGTGCAGTAGAATTATACCATAATAAGAAAGAAATTACAAACTTTTTTTATAATTTTTTATATTTAGTGTTATTTATCTTGAAAATTTTATTGTTTTGTTGCATAATTAGTTAGTAAATATATTATTTCGGAGGTTACACTATGAAATGTGCTGTTATACTTGCAGGCGGCAAGGGTACAAGAATGAAGGCTGATTGCCCGAAGGTTATGTGTAATGTTTTGTTTAAGCCTATGATCAGCTATGTTATTGATGCTGTCAAAGAGGCAGGGGCTGAGGACATCTGTGTTATTACAGGTTACAAGCATAATGAGGTTGAGGATTATCTGGCTGCTGTTGATGCCGATATTAAAACTGCTTTGCAGGAGCCGCAGCTTGGCACAGGTCACGCAGTTATGCAGGCAGGTGAGTTTATTGCTGCTCATACAGAGGATGAAATACTCATTTTAAATGGTGACGGTCCGCTTATGGATGCTGAAACGATTAATAAAGCATATGATTATCATATTGAAAATAAAAATTCAATCACATTAATCAGTGCGATTGTGGAAGATTTAAATGGTATAGGTCATATTAAGCGTGACGAAAATGGTACACTTTTAAGAATTGTGGAGCATAAGGATGCTACTCCTGAGGAAAAGCTGATAAACGAATCTAATGCAGGCTGCTACTGGTTTAATGGTGCTGATTTGCAGTATGCACTTTCAAAAATTACAAATGAAAATGTTCAGAATGAATATTACCTTACCGACAGTCTTGAAATTCTTATAAATGCAGGCAAAAATGCCGGTGCATATGTTGTTGAAAACAGCGAGGTTGTGCTTGGTGCAAATGACAGGGTACAGCTTAATGACCTTAATACAATTATGAGAAAAAATATTAATAACAAGCTGATGGTCGGCGGTGTTGATATTCCATGCACCGATGGTGTTATGATTGGCAAGGATGTTAAAATAGGAAATTCAACAGTTATTCTTCCTAACACAATTATCATAGGCAATACTGTTATCGGTGAAGGATGTGTTATCGGTCCTAATACCTACATTGACAATTCTGAAATTGGTAATGATGTTATTCTTGATAACTGCAAAATACTTGACAGCACAGTTGAGGATGGCGTCGATGCAGGTCCTTTTGTAAAGGTAAGGGCTGGCTCAGTACTTAAAAAGGGCGTTCATATCGGTAACTTTGTTGAGGTTAAAAACTCTGTTGTCGGCGAAGGCACAAAGAGTGCACATCTGACATATATCGGTGACAGTGATGTGGGCAGCGGTGTTAATTTTGGCTGCGGAACTGTTACCTGCAACTATGATGGAAAAAACAAGTCACGCTGTAAGATAGGTGACGGCGCTTTTATCGGCTGCAATACAAATCTTATTGCCCCTGTTGAGGTTGGCGATAAAGCATATATAGCAGCAGGCTCGACCATTACAGATGATATTCCTGATAAGGCTTTGTCAATTGCCCGTGCAAAGCAGGTTAACAAAGAGGGCTGGGTTGAAGAAAAAAAGCCATATAAGGAATAATCTATTTTAGTGATAAAAAGCAGGAGAAGGAATTGAAAAAAATAATATCAGTATTGTTGGCGGTTATAACGGTTTGCTTGCTGTTTACTGGCTGTAATGAGAGTGCTGATGTTGACAAAACCACATCAACTACCGAAACAACAACTACAACAACCACAAGAACGACAGAGGATTTAAGCACAACCTTTAAAGAAGCCGCAACAAATAAAATATATCCCGCTCTTGAAATTGATAATGGCGACGGATATACAAACAAGCTGGCAACATATCAGACAAAATATGACAGCTCAAATACTACAAGAACAACTAATATCAATAATGCTGTTTCAAGACTGAATAATCTTGTTATTCCGAAGGACGCAGTATTTTCCTTTAATCAGGTTGTAGGCAAAAGGACTGTGCTTGCAGGCTATCAGGAGGCAAAGGTTGTTCAGGGTGATGAATTTGTTGACGGACTTGGCGGCGGTATCTGCCAGGTCAGCTCAACTGTTTTTCAGGCAGTCCTCAGAGCTAACCTTAAAATAAAGGTAAGAGCCTGTCATTCACTTGAGATAAGCTATGTTCCCCTTGGCGGTGATGCTACTGTTCAGTGGAACTCTCAGGATTTCCAGTTTGAAAACAGCAGCGGTAGTGATATTCGGTTAAAGGTTACTGCTGAAAATGGTGTGTTAACCTGCACTGTTTATTCACAGGACAAGCTGTCGGTCGGCGATGTTAAGGTTAATATTGATAAAAACGGCGAGCAGTATGTGCTGACAAGAAGTGTAAACGGTGAAATTAACTATACAACATACAGTAAGTACAACAAGGCTAAGCCGTCGTCAACAACCACAACGAAAAAAGCAGGATAATTATATGCCGGAATTTACAGCAAAAGCAAACACCACGTCAAACTGACGTGGTGTTTGCTTTTGTATTTATCTTATACCGTATTTTTCAATTATATAATCCATATCTTTATCTCCTCTGCCTGAGAGATTGATAAGAACTGCACCTTTATCCATTTGCTTGGCAAGCTTCATTCCGTAAGCAACAGCGTGAGAGCTTTCTATTGCAGGAATGATACCTTCAAGTCTTGAGAGTGTGTAGAATGCATCAATTGTTTCATCATCATCAACAGTATCATATTTGACTCTGCCGAGGTCGTGAAGAAATGCATGCTCAGGACCTGATGACGGATAATCAAGACCGCTTGCTACTGAATATACTGGGGCAGGCTCGCCGTTTTCGTCCTTAAGCATAATACTGTTAAAGCCGTGCATAACACCTTCGCTTCCGTAGGTAAGGCTTGCAGCGTGGTCACCGAGTGCTTTTCCTCTGCCTAAAGGCTCAATACCGTAAATGTCAACAGGGTCATTAAGGAAGCCTGAGAAAATACCCATTGCATTTGAACCGCCGCCTACGCAGGCAACAACAGCATCAGGCAATTCACCTGTCATTTCAATAAACTGCTCTCTTGCTTCTATACCCACAACGCTCTGGAAATCACGTACCATCATAGGGAACGGATGAGGACCTACTACTGAGCCTATGCAGTAAATTGCGTCCTTATATTCGTTGCAGTATGCCTCAAATGCAGCGTCAACTGCCTCCTTAAGAGTCTGAAGACCATCGGTAACCTCAACAACATTTGCACCGAGAATTTTCATTCTTGCAACATTCGGTGCCTGCTTTTTGATGTCAACAGCACCCATATAGATATCACATTCAAGACCGAAATAAGCAGCAGCAGTAGCAAGAGCAACACCGTGCTGACCTGCACCTGTTTCGGCAATAACCTTTTTCTTGCCCATATATTTTGCAAGAAGAGCCTCACCCATACAGTGATTAAGCTTGTGAGCACCTGTATGGTTAAGATCCTCACGCTTAACATAAAGCTGAACATTTCCGCCTAACTGAGAGGAAAGTCTTTCAAGGTGTGAAATAGGTGTTGGTCTGCCCTGAAATTCCTTGCGTATACGGCGAAGCTCGTTTATAAACTTGCGTGATTTGCTGATTGAGTAATAGGCGTCTGTAATTTCGTTCATAGCATTCTGAAGCTCAGGCGGAATATAAGAACCGCCGTATTTTCCGAAATAGCCTGCCTTATCAGGATAGTTTTTAAAATAAGTGTCAAAGTCAATATTGTTGTAATTCATTTTTATTTCCTCCAAAATAATATTAGTATCAGATGTTTAATTTTTTATAGATTTTTCATAAATACAGTTTATTGACTGCACCATCGCTTTGTTAACAGCATATTGCTTCCTCCTGACAGAATAAATAAAAAAGCCCTTGACAGTATAATTAAATACTGTCAAGGACGAAAATACTTTCCGCGGTGCCACCTTGATTTACGGCATTGCCATACTCTTTGCAAGATACTATCATATCTCTGACCATTAACGCAGGTCTGCACGTCATAGAATACTCAGCCTAAGCCTTTGACTATGCCCTCAGCGGTCCATTTAATAAGCCGTTTAATGCTCCGATTCCAGCACCCGAAGCTCTCTGTGATTGCGTATCTTATTTTTATCTCCGCCTCAACGGTTTGATATTAACTTGTTAATATGATATCACGAAAAAATCAATTTGTCAACAATAATCTTGAATATGCACTCTCAATTGTTGAATTGAAAATGATGTTTTCAAAATCCTTTGAGCTTTCATAATCGGCAGAGGAATTTTCAGTGACAAAATAAAACTGAATATCGTCTGCCCTGCATTGCTTTATAAATGCCTTAACATCGGCAGGTGCAGTAGCAGAATGATACATTAAATGAAGCACGATATCAACATTTCGTAAATTATAGCTGTTATAGTCTATGCCGACATAGGGCGAAATGACAAGGATTTTTTTGAATTTAAAAACAGGATTTTTCAGTGTTTCTTTATTTTCTGCCTGATAAATTTTGTCATAGCTTATATAAACTCTGTCAATTCCGTTTTTAATATACCTGACTGCATTTTCAAAGTTCTTAAAGCCGTTTGCGGTTTTGTCTTCTAAAGGCTTGTCGCTTGCCACAAGGACAATCGGTTTGTCATAAAACATATTCGCCAGCAGTGCACCAGTAAAGCTGAGTGTGTCACTGCCGTGAAGAACAATAACACCCTTGTATCTGCTGAAATCAACACCCTTTATATAGTCAATAAGATTATGCCACAGCTCAAAGCTCATATTTTCCGATAACACGGTAAATGGTGAAACACAGTCAAAATCAGTATTCTCAAAATTCATATAGTCAAGAATTTTGAAAGGTGAGTCAAGATGAATGTTCTCACCCTTAATACTGCCTATTGTACCGCCTGTGCCGATAACTAAAATTTTATTCATAGTTAATTATTTTGTAAAGAACACCTTGAATGCCTTGTAAGCCATATAGGTGTCGATTTTTGATACTACCTCATATGGTGAGTGCATTGAAAGCACAGGCACACCAACGTCAATAACATCAACATCAAGATTTGCAATATACATTGCGACTGTTCCGCCGCCGCCTGCATCAACCTTGCCAAGCTCGCCGCTCTGCCATAATACACCATTATTTTCCATAAGTGCTTTAACAAAGCTTACATATTCTGCTGATGCGTCACTTGTGCCTGATTTGCCCCTTGCACCTGTGAACTTTGTAACGCATACACCCTCGTTAATAAATGATGCATTGTTCTTTTCAAACTGTGATGGCCATGTGGGGTCAAAGGCCGCATTAACATCGGCAGAAAGACATTTTGAGTTTGAAAGCACATCTCTTCCCTCATATCCCTCAAGTCTTGCAAGGTCCTCGATAAAGTATTTAAGGTAGCTTGAATTAAGACCTGTGTTGCCGTCTGAGCCTGTTTCCTCTTTGTCAGTCAATACAGTTACGGCAGTGTATTCAGGAGCGGTGTCAATATCAAAAATTGCTTTCATTGCAGGGTATGAGCAAACTCTGTCATCGTGACCATATCCGCCGATAAGGCTTCTGTCAAAGCCGATGTCATCAACTGTAAAAGCAGGAACAAGCTCCAGCTCTGCTGATAAAAAGTCACGCTCAACAATGCCGTATTTCTCAAAAAGAATGTTTAAAATGTTAAGCTTGATTCTTTCGCTTTCCTCATCATCTTTAAAAGGACGTGAGCCGATTACAACATTAAGCTCCTCACCCTTAACAATTTCATTTGCTTTTCTTGCCATCTGCTCTGCACCCAGGTGAGGCAGAATGTCAGTTATGCAGAATTTAGGGTCAGCAGCATCCTCACCGATTTTTACATCAACAAAGCTTCCGTCATTTTTGCAGATTCTGCCGTGAAGTGACAACGGAATAGCTGTCCACTGATATTTTTTGATTCCGCCATAATAGTGTGTTTTGAAAAAGCCGAGTGAGCCGTCCTCATAAACAGGTACCTGCTTTAAGTCAAGGCGGGGTGAGTCAATGTGAGCGGCACTGATTCTTACACCGTCAATAATCGGTCTTGTGCCCTTAACGCAAAGAATAATTGCTTTGCCTCTGTTAAAATAATAAAACTTATCGCCTGCTTTGAGCGGTTCGCCGAATTTGTCGAATTTTTTAAAGCCCTCAGTCTCTGCCATTTCAAGTGCAGATTTTGCAAATTCACGCTCGGTTTTGTTTTCAAAAAGGAACTTTTTATAGCCATCGCAAAACTCATCGCAGGCATTAAGCTCCTCCTCACTCATAAAGTCAACACCGTTCTGCTTTTTGTAGAACAGCTTTTCTTTTAATTCTTTAGTGCTTTCACTCATAATATGTCCTCCAGAATATTGTCAATTTGTGTTTTTATATCCTCGCCGTCATTGTAAATTACATAATCAGCATTATTAATATAGTATTCCTCGCTTAGCTGAGCATTAATTCTTTCAATGGCTTTTTCAGTGCTTATGCCGTCACGCTCTGTAATGCGTTTTGCCCTCAACTCTTTGTTAGCCATTACAGTAATGACAGTGTTGCATTTGTTTTGTGCCTTTGCTTCAAATAGCTGTGGCGCATCAAGCACTGCAAGCGGTTTTGCAAGCTGTTCGCATTTTGCAATCACCTCAGGGTGAACAATGCTGTTTAATGTTTCCAGTTTCTTGCTGTCGCTGAAAACAATTTCACCAAGCTTATTTTTGTCAACCTCATTGTTCTTAATAATATCATTGCCAAAAATATCAGCAAGCTTTCTTAAAAGCGGCAAATTTTTTTTATAAATATTTTTAACAACATCATCACTGTTTATGATATTAAAGCCAAGCCTTTTCAGATGTTCGCATACAAAGCCCTTGCCTGCACCGCTTGGTCCTGTTAAACCAATGAAAAACGGCTTTGTCAAATCAATAATGCTGAAAGCCGCAGCACGGATAAGTCGGTTATAGACCGCCATTCCTACACCTGTTGTATGCGGTATTCTTGCATAAACCTTTTTTGCACCCTTTTCATCAAGCTGTCTGAGTGCATCAAAAAGCTCCTTCGCCTGACTTAAATCATCGTTTTCCTTGCCGAAGGTCACCTTTGGTATTGTTACTTTATCATCCTCAAAGCAAAGTGCAAAGCAGTCTTTTTTTGAATTAACAAATTTTTCGTATTCGGTTTTGTCTGCATTTACAATAATTATTCTTGCTTTGGGTGCATAATGTTTGTATTTCATACCTGGTGAAGCCGCAACCTCGTCATTAGTCATTCCTTCAAGGACAGCCTTTGCAACTTCAACCTTGCCGATAACAGCTTCAATCATTTCTTTGGTTACAGCACCCGGTCTTAAAATTGTAGGGGTTTCTGTTGCAAGTGTAATTACTGTTGATTCCACACCGAATTCACAGTCACCGCCCTCTATTACTGCATCAATTTTGCCACTCATATCATCAATAACATATCTTGCCTTTGTGGGTGATGGCAAGCCCGAGGTGTTTGCACTTGGTGCAGCAACAGGGCAGCCTGCCGCCTTAATCAGTGCTCTTGCAGTTTCATTTTCAGGCATACGGATTGCAACTGTGTCAAGTCCGCCTGATACAACGCTGCCGACTTTTTCACTTTTCGGCAGAATGATTGTTAAAGGGGCAGGGAAGAATTTATCAATCAGTGCCTGAGCCTTTGGCGTAACCTCCCTGACAAGGGGAATAATATCGTCCTTGTCGGCGATATGAACAATCAGCGGATTATCGCTTGGTCTGCCCTTTGCAGTGTAAATGCTTTTTACCGCATCGTCATTCAGTGCATCAGCACCTAAGCCATACACTGTTTCGGTGGGGAAAGCGACAAGACCGCCCATTGCAATGATTTCACCTGCAAGCTTAATATCGTATTCACTTGTAGATAAAATTTTTGTTTTCATAATTCTTACCTTTTATCTATCTGTTTTTTGATTTTTATTTCAAGCTCTGCAAGTGCATTGTCAAAAACAACCTGATCATTTGTTTTTTGAAATTCCATTGCTGCATTACTATAGCTTTTGTATATACTTGTATTTTTCACAAAGGCTTTCAGCCCTCCGAAAGAAATTTTTATATTCAGCAAAGCTGTTATGAAAAGCAGAAAAACAAAGCCTGCAATGAGAATGTAAAGATTGCTTTGACTGTTAATTTCTTTAATCAGAAAAAATATGAAGGTCACTATCTCAATTGCATTTAAAATTAATTGAACAATAATGAATTTTATAATTTTGGCATAGCATTCACCAACATATTTTTCAACAAACTCTTTTGTGTTCATATTTTATTCCTCACCCTGTGCTTTGAGCTTTTCGGCGGTGTCGGCGGTGATGAGTGCGTCAATCATTTCATCAAGGTCGCCGTTCAGAAATTGCTCAAGCTTATAAATAGTTAAGCCTATTCTGTGGTCTGATACTCTGCCCTGAGGGTAGTTATATGTTCTTATTCTTTCGCTTCTGTCACCTGTGCCTACCTGTGCTTTACGCTCGCCCGCAATTTCTGCATCGTGCTTAGCTTTTTCAGCATCATAAAGGCGTGAACGCAGCACCTTAAGTGCCTTTTCCTTATTCTTATGTTGTGAACGCTCATCCTGGCACTCAACTACTGTGCCTGTGGGCAGGTGAGTAATTCTGATTGCAGATGAGGTCTTGTTGATGTGCTGACCGCCTGCACCAGATGAACGGAAGGTGTCTATCTGTAAATCCTTTGGGTTAATGTCAAAGTCAACCTCTTCAGCCTCAGGCAATACGGCAACAGTTGTTGTTGATGTGTGTATTCTTCCCTGACTTTCTGTTTCAGGTACACGCTGAACACGATGAACGCCTGATTCAAACTTAAAGCGTGAATATGCACCGTCGCCCTCAACAGAAAAGCTGATTTCCTTATAACCGCCAAGACCTGTTTCGTTTGCATTAAGTACCTCTGTTTTAAAGCCCTTTGCCTCGGCATACATTGAGTACATTCTGAAAAGCACACCTGCAAACAGTGCGGATTCCTCACCGCCTGCACCGCCTCGGATTTCAATAATAACGTTTTTATCATCGTTAGGGTCACGTGGGAGGAGAAGGACCTTGAGCTCCTCGCTTATAGTTTCCATATCAGCCTTGCTCTGCTCAAACTCATCCTTTACCATCTGAGCAAAATCGGCATCCATTCCGCCCTCGTCAAGCATAAGCTTTGACTCCTCAAAAGCCTCCTGTGCTTTTTTATATTCCCTGAATTTCTCTACAACAGGGGTAAGGTGCTTAAGCTCACGCATAAGCTTTGTGTATCTTTCCTGGTCAGAAACGATGTCAGGGTCGCAAACTAATTCATTAACCTCTTCAAATCGTTTTTCAACCTCATTAAGTTTATCTATCATAAATTAATCCTCGCTAAGTAAATCAAAAAATCTTTTTTTCTTCTGCTCCTGCTGTTCAGGTGTTTCTGATGAGTCAACAAATTCTATTGTGAATTTGTCAGTTTTATCGTTTAATAAGTCCTTTTCAGTTAAAACTCTTTTTAACTGTCTTGAAACACCGTCAGCACCGTCAAAGAAATTTACATCGCCTAATACCTCTCTGATTTCAGCCTTTGCCAACGGATAGTGAGTACAGCCGAGTACCACATTTGAAACCTTGCCTTTATAATCGTGCAGATTTCTTTCAAGGTATTCTTTAAGCTCCTCTTTTTTATTCTGCTCTATTAAATCGGCAAGCCCCACGCAGGCAAGCAGGCTTGTGTTGTTATTATAATATGTGTAAAAAAGCTTGTGGAATTTTTCACTCTCAAGCGTACCCCTTGTTGCCATAACAAGAGTAAAACCGTCAGGGTTGTAATCGTGCACCATTTTATAGGCAGGCTCAATGGCAACAATCGGTGTGTCACTATATTTTTCTCTTAAAAAGCTGACTGCTTTTGCTGACGCAGTGTTGCAGGCTAAGACAATCGCCTTGCAGTGCTTTTCATTAATCATAAGGTCGGTAAGCTTGTCACATCTGTCAATAATTTCCTTATCGCTTTTGTCGCCATAGGGGTTATTGACCGAATCACTGAAAAAGAAATAATCCTCATTGGGCAGCAGACGGACTGCTTTTCTCATTACACTTATTCCGCCGATGCCTGAATCAAGAAAGCCTATAGGTCTGCTACTGCTCATTTTCTTTAACTGCCTTTATATTTTTTTCCGCCTTGACTCTTGGTATCATAACCTCTCTGCCACAGTTACAGCATTTAAGCTTATAGTCAACGCCGAGCCTTGTTATTTCAAATTCCTTTGATCCGCAGGGGTGCGGTTTTTTCATTATTACAATGTCACCGAGCTTTAATTCCATAACATCACCATTGCATAATATTATAAGTATTATTTAATCTAAATTATTATATCACTACTGTTATAATTTTACAACTGCATATCTTGCAAAAGATTTTCATATACATAAATTACATAAGAAAAGTGAGTGATGTTATGAAATTCTACCCAGAGGGGAAAAATCCTGATTTATTAAAAACCTTTGCCTCTGTTGATGAGCTGAAAAATGCTATGCTTAACAATGAGGTGATAGAGTCAAAGGCTCTGCTTTGTGACAGGGAGCATAATCTCCACGTTGACCTCGGAGCAGTCAGAGGTATTATACCAAGACTTGAGGGTGCAATTGGCATTGATGACGGCAGTGTCAGGGATATTGCACTTATCTCAAAAGTCAATAAGTGTATATGCTTCAATGTTCTCGGCTTTGAAAGAGATATTTATGACAACAGCATAGCTATTCTGTCAAGAAAGGCAGTTCAGCTCAGGTGTATGGAGAAATATCTGAATAAGCTTGTACCAGGTGATATTATTGATGCAGGTGTTACACACCTTGAAAAATTCGGTGCGTTTATTGATATAGGTGCAGGGGTCAACGCTTTGATACCCATTGATATGCTGTCAGTGTCACGCATAAGCCACCCTAATGAAAGGCTTTATGAGGGACAGAGCATTAAGGTTGTACTTAGAAAGAAGGAACCGTCAAAACTGACCTTTTCGCTGAAAGAGCTGCTTGGCACGTGGGAGGATAACGCAAAGGATTTCACACCAGGCGAAACAGTGACAGGTATTGTAAGAAGTATAGAGGATTACGGCGTGTTTGTTGAGCTTGCACCTAATCTTGCAGGACTTGCCGAGCCACAGGATAATTTGTTTGTGGGGCAGCAGGTTGCAGTCTATGTTAAATCTGTTATACCTGAAAAAATGAAAATCAAGCTTGTTATTGTTGAAGCCTTTAAGGAGACAGCACCGCCGAAGGAGCTTACATATTATATTGAGGGTGAGCATATGGATTATTTTCAGTATTCACCGCAAAACAGCTCTAAACAGATTTTTACCGATTTTAACGAATAATAACCTCCTGAATAGAAAATTCCCATGGCATTGCTTTTGCCGTGGGAATTTTATTTTACAGATATTTAACAGGCTTCAATCTGAGTGACCGAAAACTCTCTGCCTGCCGTTATTTCATAGTCGTTTTTTTTGCATTCAGGGCAAATTCTGCTGTTTTTCAGCAGTTCAAATTCACAGCCGCAGGAGCATTTGCCCCTTGCAGGAACATAGTCTAAAATCAACTCGGTATTTTCAAAAGTACCGCCTATTCTTGCCACATTCCAGCATTCTTTAAAATAATCAGGCAGTATACCTGACAGCTCGCCGACCTGAACTGATATGCTTGAAACTTTTTTTAAATCCTGCTCTGTCATAATTTCTTCAACAAGCTCAAAGATTTCCAGAACAACGCTTAATTCATGCATTATTTATTCCACTCTTTAATTTCTTTTCTGAGCCAGTCGCACCAGTTGTCAATGCCTTCGCCTGTCTTTGCCGAAATGAAATAGATTTCACATTCAGGGTTGAGTTTGTGAATACGCTGGGAAACAGCCTCATCATCAAAATCAAAAACACTTTTAGTGTCAATTTTATTGATGAGCACAACGTCACAGATTGAGAACATAAGCGGATATTTCAGCGGTTTGTCGTCGCCCTCAGGCACTGACAAAATCATTGCATTTTTGCTTGCACCTGTGTCAAATTCTGCAGGGCACACAAGATTGCCAACATTTTCAAGCACAACAAAATCAAGGTCAGCAGTGCCGAATTCCTTAATTCCCTGCTCGGTCATACCTGCATCAAGGTGGCACATTCCGCCTGTGTGAAGCTGAATTGATTTAACGCCTGTGTCTGCAATTGCCTTTGCATCAACATCGCTGTCAATGTCAGCCTCCATAACACCCATTTTAAACTCATCCTTAAGCTTTGCGATTGTTGCTTTAAGGGTGGTAGTTTTTCCGCTGCCGGGTGATGACATCAGGTTGAGCAAAAAGGTTTTTTCCTTTTTTAGCTCTGCTCTTACTCTGTCAGCCTCTTTGTCATTATTTTCAAAAACACTTCTTTTAATTTCGATAACTTTAAATTCGTCCATTGTTATCTCCCGAATATAAAAATATTGTTTATTATAGTATGAATTTAATAATATTACAAGCCCCCACGGGGGATATGGATTGTTTTCTTTTTGCCTAATGATGATGAGTTTTTATATGAATATCAGAATTTTATTGTCTGATAAATTCCGTAATGGTCGCTGACAAGACCGTTTGATTTGTCATTTAAAATCTGATAATCACCGATTGTACCTGTTGTAAAAATAAAATCTATCGGCTCGCCTTCGGTGATTTCGCCCCAGTCGTGATATGTGTTTGTATCTGTCGACTGAACATTAAGCTTATCTGCCAAAAGTCCTGATGCCTCGCCGCCGATATAATCATTGAAGTCACCGCTTAAAATAATCGGTATGTCAGGATACTGTTCTTTAAGCTCGTTGATTTTGCTGAGCAAAACATTTGCACCGAATACTCTTGCTTCATCGCTTGCATTGTCAAGATGTGTATTCATATGAATATATTTTAGGTCTGTTTCCTTGCTCTGAAGAACTACATATGAGCAAACTCTGTAGCAGCCTGCACCCTCAAACTTACTTTCATTATCAGGTGTTTCTGACAGCCAGAAGGTGTTTTTATCAACACATTCATATTTATCCTTGAGCCAGAAAACTGAGTTCATTTCACTTTTCTTTTCATTATCATCACCGCCACGGATAACGCCGTAGCTTTCGTAGTCAGGCATAAGCTCTGCAAGCTTTTTCATCCAGTCACTGTTCATTTCCTGCGTACCGATTGAATCGGGCTTAACAGCATTCATATAAACAGCAAAGCGTTTTACTCTTGCATTGCCTGATGTATTCTTTAAAAGACTGCCCCATGGTGCTGCCACATTAAAGCTGACAACGGCAACATCACTTTCCTTTTCATTTGCAGGGCAGAATGTAAATTCCTCTGTTTTTGAGCAGCCCGCAAAAACTGCGGCAATAAATGAAACTGATAATAAAACAGATAATATTTTTTTTAAGCCTTTATTCATTTTAGTTGTCACCTTTCTTATTCTTTCTGTTAACAAGTACTTTTATAACACAGGCAGCAGCAATAATCAGTACTACACCTGCCACACCGCCGCCGATACCTGCTTTTAATGCAACAGGTACAAAATCAGTAGTGTTTTGTGTCATTGTACTGATGAAATTCGGCAATGTGTATAATAATGAGCCGTCATTTGTTCCATAAGCAATTCTTAAAACAGTAACGTCATATCTGCCAAGCTCAATGGTCATCTGATTATCATTTACATCAATATCATACTCAGTCGGATAGGTTGTGTTTTTGCCAAGCTCGTTGCAAGCCTGCTTGTATTTGCTCTCAACAGACTGAACAGACGCTCTGTTTATATTGTCCCAGCCCTCAAGGTTAACATCAACTGCTGTTTCTTTGCCTGATGTATTAACAAGCTTAACATACATTACCTGATTTTTTTCATCAACAGTTACTGACTGATAAACACCATTTTCATCGGTTTCGCCATTTGCAAAGGTTGAGGCTATATATTCACTGCCATAGTTGTTGGCAAAAAGCATCTGTGTATAATAGCTCGGTGTAAGCACTGTTTCCTGTGAATCAAACCATATCAGATTAACATTCCAGCACTGCGCATTGACCTTAGCAAAGGTAGGAGCATATGAAGCCATATCAACAATATCACCATTGCGTTCTATACCTGTCAGGTAGCTTGCTTCCTCCACAGCCTCATAAATATTTGACTTAGTCTGAATTGTGCCGAAGCCCGGTGAGGTTGCCGCATATTCACCCACAAAAACGTGAGCAGAATTACGGTCATAGCTGTCATATCTGTTGTTATTATTAATCAGATAGCTGTCATTTGTGTAATAATGCTCGTCAACAATTGTGTCACGGAAATCCTTGTCAATCCAGTCCCAGCAATTGTCAAAGGCCTCGCCCTCAAGCCAGGTTCCACTTGATGAAATTATAGTGATATCGGGATAAACGGCTTTTACAGCCTTATAAAGCTCTCTGAAATTTCTTTCATATATCTCGCCCCAGTTTTCATTACCAAGACCGATATATTTAAGATTGAAGGGTTCTTCACTTCCGTTAGCGGCACGGAGTGCTCCCCAGTAGCTTGTTGCAGCGTCACCGTTTGCATATTCAATCAAATCAAGAATATCCTGCACATATGCATCCCATTCTGCAGTGCCGGGACGAAGTGCAATTGTATCAAGATACTTTTCAAAATCATCACGTGAATTAATATTAAGTCCGTTTATGTAATCTGTAAATTCTTTTCGCTCGTCAGCCTGCTTTTCAGGGTCAAGGTTTCTTTTTTCAGTCAGATAGCTTTCCCACTGAGAATCAGTCATTGACAGCTTGTCAAGAGCAAGCACATAGTCATCATAGGCTGCTCTCGGCTGACAGGTCAGACCAACATTCAGTATAGGCAGAGGCTCTGCGCTCAAATCATCACAAAGCTGAAAATATTCGTGGTAGCCCATCGCCATTGTATTTATATAATCTCTGCCGACATCGTCACGCCACAGGTTATAAAACTGCTTTCTTTCCTCAAGAGGACCTATTGTTTCTTTCCAGTCATAAAGATTTTCAAGGCTGTCACCCTCAGCAAGGCATCCACCGGGAAAACGAATAAATGACGGATTTAACTGCTCAAGGGCAGTATAAAGGTCAGACCTTAGTGTAGTATATTTCCAGCTCTGATTTCCATATCCATAGCTTTCCTGAGGAACAAGACTTACAAAGTCAACAAGCATTGTTCCGCTGCCGTCAAACTCAATTGCAAGTCCGCCGTCCTCAGTGGCAGCAGCTTCAAGCGTTGCATTAATTTCAGTCCAATTATTTCCCACTGTGGAAATATCAAGTGTTGTGATATTTGTTTTATTCTTAGGAGAATCAAGATATATGGAGATTGTTCCGTTAAAATCCCTGTTTTGCAGATAGCAGGAGAAATCGTAGTTCACACCCTCTTTAAAACCCATATCTGCTGTTTCGGCCTTTTTGTCATTTCTGTCATAGGTTTTATAATCATACATTTCAGTATAACCGAGATTTTTGAGAGCACCCTTGCCGTTAACTGTGACAGTGGCATATGTGGGGTTATTCTTATTCATAGGCACAGCCTTGTCATCAGTTGACAGGGTAAGGTTGTTGCTGACCCAGCCTGTTGTTTTGTTAAATTCATATTCAAAGGAGCCGTTGTTGACAAGGTTTGAAACAAGTCCTCCGTCGCAGGCATAGCTTATGTCCTCAATAAAAAGACCGTAAAGCTTGTCCGAAATTTTTCTGCGTGAATCGTCAGCATTAATCGTTAAAACAGATTTTTCCTGAGCTGATACAGGTACAGCATAAGCCGTTATAATAAGAATTAAAGAGGTTATAAAAGCTAATAGTTTTTTCATTTTATTCTCCTTGATGTTAGTAGTTTAATTATAGCTTATAATCTGACTGTTGTCAAAAATATAAATTATTCCTCTTTGCTGTAAATAAGTACTATTGTTCTGTGCCTGTCATCCTTTATAACTATTGATTTATCTATATTGATTGAATATTTGAGTAAATCCAACGGTTTAAAAGCAATAAATATTTCACGGTCGTCAAAAAGTTTTTCCTTTGCCTTTTCGTATTCGGCATCGGTTTTGAATTTGAAATCAATATAGTCGCTGTTTTCTTCAAGGTTTTCTGATATAACATTTCTTATATTACTCAGTGAATATTTGTCAAAGTACCTTTTTTCTCTTACATAATAATTTGCCTCCAGCGAATTGGCTGTCAGAAGCGGAAATATGTCGTCAAGCTCATGATTGGCGGTTATTTCGCTGGCGGTAATACAAAAATAATTGTGGCAGACAACGTTTTCATACTCTGAGTCATCCCAGGTCGGATCGCTGTAATAATACTTTCCGTCAATTTGCTGAACAATCCAGCCGTGACGCTCCGAGCCTTTAGGATTTGTACCTATTCCCACAATATAAAGAGCTTTAAGTCCTGCTCTGTGAAGCAGATATTGATATGCCTTTGCATAGCCTGAACAGACAGCAGTATTATTTAAAAAAACGCCTTCAATTGTTAAGTCGGCTGGTATTTCCTGAATTCTTTCAATATTTTCCTTATCATAAGAGGTGTTAAGAATAACATATTCATAGCAGGCAAGAGCTATTGTATACTCATCATCACCAAGACCCGATATCACCTTGTCTGCCTTTTGCTCAATAAGCTTCTTCTTTTCCAGTGCCTCGCTCTTTGAATAAACATAGTCAATGTTAAGAAATCCGCCTGCACCGAAAGAGCATTTACCTGAGCACCAGAAAATTTCAGGATGCTCTGACAGTACTATTCTGAATATGTCAAAGGCGTCCTCTACGTCATCAAAATAACCTACAAACACAGGCGATTTAAATCCTAAAACAGCATTATATATTGTATCGTAGGTTTTTTGATCATCCTTATTCAGATTACGATAAAGATAATTATTAAGCTCTTCCTCTTCAGTATCTGTTTTGCTTTGTGTCGGTTCAACTTTGTTTTCCTCGGTTGTAAAAACCTTATCAACGCCTAAGCTCAATTTGTATCCTGAATATAAATCACATAAATTCAGAATACCTGCGATAATGATTAATACTAAAACCACATTTATAAATTTTCTCATAATGTTCACCTGTTCTACCGATTATTTTATATTTTGTAAATTTTTTTATGTAGATAATTGTTAAGTTATATGTTAGAATACTTTAAAAGAAAGGACTGTAAAAATATGTCGATTAAGTTAATAGCAACGGATTTAGACGGGACACTGATGTCGCCTGATCACATAACAATAACTGATTTCACTGTCAGTGCTTTAAAAGAGGCACATAACAAGGGTGTTAAAATTGCAATTGCCACAGGCAGACCCCTTGCGTTAACTGATAATGTAACTAATCAGATACCATTTGCGGATTATGTGATTTATGCAAATGGTGCAGGTGTTTATGACCGTAAATGTAAAAAAATACTTTGCAGTGACCTGATACCGAATGAAACTGCCGTTGATGCAATAAGCTATTTTTTGAAACAAAAAATATTTTTTGAGATTTATATTGACGGAAAAAGCCATTATCAGTCTGAAAGCATTGAATTTTTCAATAATAACACTGATTTGCCTCAGGAGTTTCTGGATCAGGTTGAGGAGTCGATGGAGCCTCACAAAGATTTAATCGGGTATCTTGGCAGCAAAGGAATTGAAAAAATCACACTTTATTCAGTAGATGATGCTCAGTTTGATAGCTTTAATAAAAAAATGGAAGCACTTGATTTAACAACTGCTGTCAGCTTTGAGGGTTGTCTTGAAGCAACATCTGCCACTGCAAACAAGGGAAATGCCCTTAAAAATCTCAGTAAATCACTGAGCATAACATCAAATGATGTAATGTGCTTCGGCGATGCAGGTAATGACATTCAGATGCTTGAGTGGGCATATTTTTCCTTTGCTATGGGCAACGGCTCAGATGTCTGCAAAGCCGCAGCAAAATTCACAGCTCTGTCAAATGCAGAAGATGGTCTTGCAAAGGCGGTTAATGAATATATAAATAATATATAAATTAATGCTGATTCAAAGAATCAACACTTGAAACTGCGTGTCAGATTTAGTATTATATGTGTGCTCTCATATATATAGTTATGAAAATTGCCGGAGGTAACGAAATTTGAAGAAAAAAATTAATTTAAATTTAATTGAGCCTGTTCTGACAGAGCTTTCTGACAAGAAAGGCTCACTTATAACAATACTGCAGAAAACACAGGATATTTATGGTTATCTGCCTAAGGATGCAATCTGTTTAATCAGCGAAAGAACAGGTATTGCCGAAAGTGAAATAATGGGTGTTGCAACATTTTACACTCAGTTCAGACTCACACCAGTGGGCA
>DBFOUY010000053.1:0-14467 GCA_048365975.1 Eubacterium sp. | reverse complement strand
AATTTTTTTCATTTGCTGCTCATTAACAGGAGTATATCTGCAAAATGCCATATTTATTTCTTTATCAGCCATTTTTGCTGAGAATATTTTAAATAAATCAGGATGAATATAATCATCGCTGTCAATAAAGAAAATATATTCACCTTTCGCATTCTCAACAGCAAGATTACGGGCTGAAGAAACTCCCTTATGTGCAGCCTTAATTAATTTTATTCTGCTGTCTTTATTGATAAAACGCTCAACAATTTCTACTGTAGAATCCTCTGAGCCGTCATCAACAACAAGCAATTCAAAATCAGTATACGTTTGATTTAATACAGAAATAATGCAGTCTTCAATAAATTTCTCTCTGTTGAATACAGGCAAAATAACAGATATCATATTGTTTTCTCCAGTTAAATAAATATAAGTAAATAACTATAAAAAAATATTAACCCTGCTTTTTTGTAATAAGTGACAAAACTTTTTCAACGAGTTCTTTAAACTCAGGAGTTTTGAAATATCTTATGAAATAGATTGCACTCATAATCAGAACACAAATTATACCTTTGATTATAAACATTACCACACTGACCTCGGTCAACCTTCTCAGTGCAAAATAACACAACACCATACCTGAAAGTGTCAGCAAAACATTTATAAAATAATTTTTATAGTAAACAATCGGCTTTGTATTGAGGAAAGTTTTAAACAGAACTCTCGGCTCATACAAAAAGCAAGTAAGCATATTAGCAATAGTTGTTGCAAACAATATACCGCTGAGTCCCATATATTTGCCGAGGACAATTGAAAGCACAATATTAAGTCCTGCTGTGACAAGCATAATATAGCGTATCTGCCTGTACATTCCTGTGCCTTCCCTGAAAATCCATATAGGTCTCATACAGATAGCGTAAAACTGATAAAGCACAATTGCCGCTACTGTATTCTTATCAAGCAGCATATTCTCACCAAGCCACAGGGTAATAAAATCCTGCATTAAAAATGCCAGCCCTGCACAGACTACGCCGCTAATCCAAAAGCTTGCTATCTGCGCCTGATTAAACACACGGAATATATCCTTGCCCTTTGAGGTGGCAACGAGATTGCCGATGCTCGGTGTAAGTGCCATAAATATCAATCCCAGCATTGCCTCTATATTGTTGGCTATAGAATAATAATTTGAATACATACCAACATAAACGGTACCTATCATAATTGACATAAGAATGTTGTCGGTGCCGTTGAGAGCAACATAGGATATTCTGTATATGCCAAGAGAAAAAAGGTTTGAGCGTATTCGTTTTTTCTCATCACCATCAAGCTCAACCTTTTCTTTAATGAAAGGATACTCCCTATCAGAAACATATGTCACCATAAGATTTCTTGCAATTACATAGAGGACATCCAGAATAAGATACACAAGAAAGTTTCTGAAAATAATAATTGCAACTATCTGCAATATAGTTTTTATTACATTAAAACATATTTCAACATTATCAACTGTGGAGCTTTTCTGATCTGCGCTTATAATAGAAGACTTATATGCAAAAAGATATGAGAACGCATTTCTGCCAACCATTATGATGTAATATAAATAAAGATGAGGAATATCCTGATCCATATTTACAATATACTTCAAAAAAGGAATTAATCCCAGACCAACTACAGTTACAGCTGCCGCTATTCCCCAGTAGATTTTTTTAAAATAGCCGATTATCGCAGCCAGCGTTTTGGTGTCCTTTTCTGCAATCGGTTTATAAAGGCTGACATTCATTGCCGTACCTATGCCTAAATCAACAAGTGACAAAAGTGTCAGAACATTAGCAAACAGACCGTTAATTCCAAGATATTCAACACCTATGTATTTTATAAAAAACTTTCTGCTTATTAACACCAGAACAAGTGTAACCAGCTTTTTAGCAACAGCAAATATTGCATTTCGCTTTGCATTTTCAGTTCTGCTCTTCTCATTTAAAGACATACTGCTTCAAATAACCTCTCCGGCTACAAACAGTCATTAAAATTATATACACATCTTATTGTAGCCGAATAAGATATGTACGAGAATTTTGATGACGAAATAAAAGGATTAATATGATTTTTACACTAATCTTCTTTTAGATCTGACCATGGTAAAGTTTAAAATAATCATCAAGACAATCTATTGACGATAAAATGCGTCTTTTAATAAAAATTGCCGTGCTAAAAGCTATCAATAATGTCGGAACAGATACAATAACAGCCAGACGCTTTATAAAATCTGCTCTGTTTGCATACGCCTCGTCCATATCAATATCGCATCCTACATAGCACACACAATTACCCCTTAAATCAAAAACAGGCAAAAGTGAGGTCATATAAAACTGACCATAACGCACTGACTCAAACGCCTCAGGTGTTTTGCCGTCACAAAGGGAGTCCTTGTATTTCTCAAGAGTTAACGTATAAGGCATTATTTCGTTGATTTCATAATCATTCAAATCAGTATCAACAATTACTTGCATACCTTCACGCTGCATATTGTAAATATAAATACGGTCAAGATTAGGTATCTGCTCAAGTGTGTTTTCAACCTGATTTTTCAGTGCAGCATACTGTTCATCTGCCTTACCTTCAAGCATTTCGTCAACATTATTTTCATCGACTGAAGATGCAATAACAAGTGCGGCACCATTGCATATTCTTGAATAGCTCTCTCTTATATCCCTTGTATAAACGTAGCCTGCAACGCCAATAACCACTGTATCAAGAATAACAGCCATCAGTAAAAACAGTACTAACACCATACGATGAGATTTTCTGCTTTTTATCTTTTTTCTTTTCATATATCCCTCACTACAGACATTATGAATTAAATTCGTTAATAATTTTGTTCTTAACACTAATAAAACATTTTAAAATATCGGGGTCAAAATGTCCCTCATCCTGCGAAATAATTTCAAAAGCCTTTTCAGGACTTATTGCAGAACGATAAGATTTTTCCTGCACTATTGCATCAAAAGCATCAACTATGGCAACAATTCTGGCAGAAAGCGGAATATCCTCACCGCTCAGATGTGCCATATATCCGTTACCGTCATAGTGCTCGTGATGATAAAGCGCAATTTCATAAGCAACATCAAGATGCTTTGCCTTATGCATTGATTTTTTGACATTAGCTATAATCTCTGCACCATATTGAACATGATTTTTAATAATGTTAAACTCATCCTCTGAAAGTCTTGACGGCTTATATATAATTTCATCAGGAACGGAAAGCTTGCCTATATCACGAAGCGGTGCTGCAAGCTCCAGCATTTTAATCATATCAGAGTCTAACTCCTGCGAAAACTTTTCCTGCTTTGAAAGCTCTTCGCAAAGTATCCTCGTATATGCACCTACGTGATCCTTATACTGCTCTGAAACAACATCAGAACGCCCCATGACAGATGCAAAGGTACGAATCGCATCCCTCTGGTGTTTACGGTTTGGAGTATCAATACCGAAGTTTTCCTGAAATACCTTTGCTGATGACCTCAGAATTTTCTGCCAGTCAGAAACAGAATAGTAATTGTTGAATACCAGCTTACGCATATGCTTTATGCAGTCCCTTCTGTCGGGATTTTCCATATCATAGCTCAGCCTGTTTATCGGGTTAACTATTTTGAATTTAATATAAATAAAAATGAGCAGATAAAGTACTGCTATAATCACAAGAAGCACCATACCAAAGGATTTGACAAACCCTGTTCGCTCTGCTGTAATTGTGTTCATTGATATACCGCTGCAGACATAAGCTGTGCATTTTCCGTTTGAATCGAAAATAGGCATACAGTAAGTAAGAATTTTGCCGTCATAACCGTTTACAAATATGTTTTCAACCTTTGAGCCGGCTAAAAACTCCTGCTTGTAAACCTCCCATTTATTATCGTAGCTGACAACATTGCCCAGATCACGCTTTAACAGGGTCGATTTAGTATTATAAACGGTATACATACCATCCTCTCTCATCTGGTATATGGCAATAGAATCCAGATAAGGTATATTGCCGTTAAGCTCTTCAAGCTTATTTGTTGCCTGAATATAGCTGTGAGTATGCTCACCCTTAAGCCAGATATCAACGCTGTCAGCATCAAACGAGCCTGCCACAACATGAGAAACAGTTTTGCACAGATTAGCATATCTTGTTTCAATGGCATTTGAATACAGAAAGGCTGAACCGACGATTGTAATAATATAAATCGCCACACACATAAGAAAGCTTACAATAATATATCTGAAGCTCAATGAATTTTTTAATTTAGCTCTTTTCATATCAATATAAGTATCTCCTACTACGAATTAACTGTTTTATCTTCAATCTCAATAACATATGCATCGAATTTTACATATTGCTCTTCCTTGGGCGGAAGCTTCATATAGTCACCGTATAAATGAGTGAGCACATCGTCATATCGCTCAAGCCCCCAGAGATATGTATCTTCAAAGGGCATAAGAATTCTTTTTTCAAAATATTCGCTCGGCATTGCCTCTTTGTCATAATCATATCTGCCAGACAAGGCCCCGCACATAGCGGTTTTTTTATCGTCATACAGCCTAAGCTGCTTTTCATACGAATCAATTAATGATGAAAGTGAAATCAGCCTGAAAATCTTCGACCTTATTACTGCTGCTATTCTTTTGATAATCAAACCATTATATTTATAACCTGTGCGGTAATAAATAATTTTTCTCAATCTGCTTATCTCTTTCTTGTGGGAAATTCTGCTCTTTTCATCATCAGGAACATTGTCAAAGGGAATAATGTCCACATAAATAAATTTGCAATCCTTTATATGATCTCTCATAAAATCATAGCTGTATGTATTTACAGCACCGATTCTTGTAATCGGAAATTCAAACTCGCCAAATGTTTCATTATTGATTAATACAAATCTATCACCAAGTGCACCTGCTTTGCAGACGGATATGAATTTGTCATAATCCTCTCTGAGCATTCCGAAATCAATATCATAATCCCACGGAATAAAGCCCTTGTGGCGAACAGCACCGAGCAATGTACCTGACACCATAAAATACTTAATACCATTTTTCTCACAGATGTCGTGAATGAATTTTGCCATATTAAGTTGTAGTGCCTGCATTTGCGGCAGTGTAAGCTTCTTTTTCATATTTGCACCTGAATTAAAATTTATTTGAGTTTCATCCTTTTTTAACAGCTTTTGCAATTTCACTTTTAACGTTTTTATATAACGCTTGTATTTTCAATATATGCCTGTGTAAACAAAGCGGCGTTATGGAATACAAAATAAAATCCCTTTTATATTGATTTGGGTAACCCTCAAGACTCATGGAGTATTTCAGATTTTTTCTTATTTCTTGAACTAACTGCCTGCATCTTTGATCACTATATAACCCTGCCTGAAGCATAGATATATAAATTCTGAAACAGCGAAGTACATAGTTTGAAAGGAATTTTTCATAAAAGGCAGTACCCTCAAACAGCCTGCAAATATCCTGCCATGCGTAAAATTCAGTGAATTTATTATCATTGAAGCCGCCGTGGCAAGCCGACTGTGGATAAAGCACATAGCAATAAAGCTTTTCCTTAATGTATTTGATTCTTTTACACTTTTTGAACACGGAAAAGAAGAATAGTGAATCCTCGCAAACACAATAATCTGTACTAAACCTGAAAGAGCCTGCAATCTTTGTTCTGTACAAAACACCCCATACCCAGAAATGGAGATAGTGCCAATCCATATTACGCATATCATCTGTGTCAAGTACAATTGACTCATCAAGCTTATGAGGCCAGTATTTATCAGGACTTCCGTCAGGATTATACGCTTCAGCTTTACTGACAACAAGGTCAATGTCATCACTCATATTTTCATACAGATTTAAAATATAATTGTCTTCAATATAATCATCGGAGTCAACAAATATAAAAAATTCTCCGCCTGCTATATCAAGTGCCGTATTTCTTGCTGCTGAAACACCCTCATTAGTCTTGTGAATAACCTTTATTCTGCAATCATCTTTTGCAAATTCATCACAAATTTCACCTGAACTATCTGCTGAGCCATCGTCAACAAGTATTATTTCAAGATTTTTGTATGTTTGATTTATAATTGATTTGATACACCTGTCAAGATACTGCTCTGAATTATAAACAGGTACAATTACACTGATTAATTCATTCATATTTCTATTTAAGAGCCCTCAGAGTTCTTTTTATTCCTTCATAAATATCATAATGCGCTTTATATCCTAATTGCGTCAGCTTGCTCGCATTCAGCACAGAGCGTGAAGCAGGATTAAAGGAGGCTGCCTGAGCCTCGTCAGGCAGTTCAAATCTGACCTCAACACCGCTTAGCTTAGCAATGAGCTGTGCCATATCTTTTATTGAAATGATGCCGCTTTCAAATGCAACATTATATGCTTCACCGCATGCGCCGTTAAACAAAACAAACAGCACTGCAGCAACGCAATCCGCAATATATGTATAAGAACGAACCTGCTCGCCCTTGCTTTTCATCACTATATCTCTGCCTGCTGCACCGCAGCGGAGAAAGTCCGTTGAAGCTCTTGTGTCAGCGGCTGTCGCAGTCAAACCATAGGTATGTGACAATCGGACTGTCAATGCATCTGCACCATATTGCTTAACATATGAGGCAAGCAGGGTTTCTGCCGCTCTCTTAGAGCATGGATAACACGAACGAGGATTGAGAATATCAACCCAGCCGTATGAGCTTTCATTAAAATCCTCACCACTGTACTGACCATAAACCTCACCTGTAGAAATATATATAAGTCTTGCCTTTTTCTCTGCAGCATAGTCAAGTAAATACTTTGTACCGAAAAAGTTTTGCAACATAGTTCCCACAGGGTCAACCTCAAAAGCCTTGGGATATGCATTTGAGGCTGCGTGAATAATATAGTCGACATCAAAATCAAAGGGCAACGGCTTTGTTATATCACAATTTATAAATACAAAGCTGCCGTTATCAATATAATCACTAAAGCGTTCGTCAGCACGCTCATCACTTATATCGACACCGTAAACTTTTGCACCAGCCTTAATCAGAGCATATGAAAGCATTGTGCCTATCATACCGCAGGCACCTGTTATAAGAAAAGTGCTTGAAATAATATCCTTATTAATAGTACTTCTTATATATTCAATATCTTCAATAAAAACTTCGTTTTCAGTAAGCATAATTATTTAATCCAATCAGAATGTTCTTGCTTTAAAAGTGATTTGAAAATCTCCAAATCATCAGTAGTTGTAAGCTTGATATTTTTCTCAGAGCCGTTTGCAAAATAAACCTGTTTGCCCATTTCAACCATAAGCGTGCATGAGGCTATTGAATTTGTTATGCCTGCCTCAAGAGCCTCCTCGTGAAGCCTTTTAAGCTCCTTGACAAAGAAAGTCTGAGGAGTCTGTGTTCGCTTCAATGTGCTTCTGGCAATACTTTCGCCTGAGCTCTCGCCGTCAGGTGAAAGCAGCATTGCCTCCTGACAAGGGATTACAGTTATTGCATTACCCTTTTCACGGCAAACCTCAATGTTTTCAGTAATGATTTTTTCGCTGATCATCGGTCTGATAGCATCATGAACGAGCACTAAATCATCATCACCTGCATTTTCAGCAATAGCCATAATGCCGTTTCTTATTGAATCCTGACCGTTTAAACCGCCCGGAACAATTATATCTAATTTTGAGATACCGAATTGCCGTGCGTATGACCTGAGCATTTCCTCCCAGCCCTCAATAAGCACAACGGCAATAGAATCAATCATCGGATGGTTTTGAAATGCCTCAAGAGTGTAAACGATGACAGGCTTGTCATACACATTTATAAACTGTTTGGGGATGTCCTGCCCCATTCTGTTTCCCTTGCCGCCTGCAATTATTAAAGCAGTATTCATATGCTACCTCTCTTCAATATCCTTATATTCCCTAATTCCTTTTAGACCTGTTATATATCGTTTCAAAAAAGGGATTTCATATCTGCTGTTATTCTTTATATCAATAAGCAAAAGATAAATCGGTGCTGATAAGCCGAACATTGCACCGAAAAGTACACCACGGTCATTAAAGTATTTTTCATTATACCCCTTAAACCATGTTGACTCCTCCTGCTTAACACAGCCTATTTTAACAGGCACGGCAACAGGATTCATCCCTGCCTTTATTGACTGAATTAAAAAGAGATTATCCTCACCACACTGATATTTTGCACCGCCACCGAATAAAAGCGAAAAACGCAATTTGTTTTTATTAATACTATCGGTTCTTACGGCTATTTTTGCTGCACCATAACGCATAAAATTAAATCTGCCTATCTTAATATCCTGTTCAACCATAAACTCAGGTCGCTCGGCATTAAGCGACTCTAAATTAAAAACAATTATATCAGAATCCTTATATTCTTCAAAAGCACCGACAACAGCCTGCGCCATACCATCGTCATAAACAATATCATCATCAGCAAAAAGGATAATGTCTGCATCTGCATTTTCTATTGCCATATTACGGCTTTTCCCTATACCACGTTCCTTAACACTAATCCATTTTATGTTATGACCTTTATACAAAAACTCCTCTGTTTTCTCTATATCACATTGATTTATAACAACAGCGTCACTTTGTATATTCATTTCATCAAGCAGAGAATAATCCTTACGATGCATTGTAGATACTAAAACCTGTAATCTCACGACAATCTCCTATTTTGTTATAATAGCGGCAAATTCCTCTAATGCCAGAGCATTTGATAATTCAGACTTTTTAAGTCTTTGCGGCTTGCCGTTTTTCATTATTTCATAAAGCGCTGCCTCAACGCTGTCATCATCACACTCACAAACATATCCGATACCACGATCTGCAACAAGCTCAACAGCCGATGTAGTGTTAGTGGTAAGCACTGGCACACCGAGTATTTCAGCCTCGCCGTAAACCATTGGCGCAGCCTCCTTAAACGAAGGCAGAAGGAGCAAATCACTCTTTTTAAAATATGGATAAGGATTAGTTAAATGACCTAAAAATTCTATTTCGTCCTGCATCTGATACTTGTCACGAAGAGCAATTGCCTCCTCGTACAATGGTCCCCAGCCTGCAACTCTCCAGCAGAATTTGAAGCCCTTCTCCTTGAGTCTTGCAAAAACAGGTATCATTCTCATAACACCTTTTTCCTCGCAAATTCTGACAGGTGAAAAAATATTTATAACATCATCGTTAAAGCTTACCTCATATTCCCCTGCCTTTCTCAGGGTAGAGTCAATATCATAGCAGTTATGAACGGCGTAAACCTTATCGGCAGGAACATCAGGGCATTTTCTCTTAAAACGCTCTGCCTGAGATTTTGAAACACCTGCAATCCTGTCAAATTTAGTATATATCTCAGCATTATAATGATTTTTACCCTCGTAATCAGTGAAGGCACAGTGCACAAACGAAGCCTTTAAATCTGCGTCAACCGCATTCAGAACAAACTCGTTGCAACCGCCGTAAAACACATTGAAGCTTTCATTTTGCATAAAGGATATTGCGGCATCATAATGCTCATTGATTTTTTGCATACGGCTGAGTATACCATATGTCAGCCTTGTGCCGAACAGCTTTGTAAGAACAACAAAAGCAGTTCGCCAAAGCCATGTAAATAAACCATCCTGTCTTGCTTCAGATTGCTTTAAACCTAATATTTTAGTAAAACTATTACCTGAAATGAGCTTAATATTTGACGGCACGGCGTTAAGCTGATCGCCGACATTTCCAAGAATGCATAGTGTAACATCGTAGCTGTCGTTTTTGCTAAGCTCCTGCAGAAGATTTATCAGGGCATTTTGTATTCCGCCGACGTGCATATTATTATTGACTATCAGTATTTTCATAAGCTCTTAATCTCCACAACTACAATTTCAGGTGTGTTAAAAACTCTGTAAATCTTATCCTCTTTTGCTATTCCGGCAGATATAATCATCTTTTTATCAGCGATATTATATTCACCCTTGCAATACTTGTCTGTGCCGAAATGCTTTTGCAAAATCATGGTGCGAATCTGTTTTATATTAATCAGTCCACCATGCAGATGCCCTGAAAGAGTAAGGTCATAGGGCAAAGCTGCAGTTGTTTCAAAATACTGCGGACGGTGCATTATCAACACTGAAAGCTCGTCATTATCAAACTGATCTGACAAATCGGTCAGCCTTTTTTTTGCCTGCTTTTCAAAATGATATGTAAAATCGGAATATATATCATCGCCATATCCTATTATATTTATGTGTGAACCGTCTTTCTCTACAGTCGTAACCTCATCATTAAGCAGCTTCACACCCGTTTTCTCAGCAATCTGTGCCATTTTCTGAATATTCTCACAGTGTGCCTCGTGATTTCCGTAGGAATACATCACATTTGCTATATCTGTAAGACCGATTAAAAGCTTTTCGGCATTTGAGAAATCAGTATCGTCCATATTTATTAAATCACCGCTGATACAGATTAAATCAGGCTGTGCTTTTTTAACTGCCTCAATTACCTTTTCATAATTTTTACCATTGTGAAAATCTGTGATAAGGCATATCTTATATCCGTTAAAGGCGGATGGAGCCTTTTTTGTTTCATATGTATAATCAGTGATAACAACCTGTGAGTTATCACATACCACATATGCCCCGAAGCCCCCGGCTGCCAACACTACTGCCAAAAACAAGGATAGAAAAACTTTAAAAAATTTATTATGCTTCTTTTGATTCGCCATTTTCTTCAGCATCCTTTTTCTTTGTATTGATATAAGCCTTTGCAAATTCATAGGCTATTGCACCGAATACCGAAACTGCAGCACCTACTGCAACAATCAGTATTGTATAAAGCCCCTGACTTTTGGCAGCATAATACTGAATACCTGTAAGCAAATCAATATGTGATGCTGCTGTTTTGTCGTTATAGTCATCAATTGTTTTACTCAGATTTCCGTAAAGCTGAGCCATTTCATCCTTGATGTCAACAATCTGCTCCTCAACTGATTTTGTAAGTGCAGAAATGTCAATGGAAGCATCAGGCTCAACACTGAATTTTTCTATAACGCTGACACAATGCTCTGCATCAAGAGCTGAATTGTTGGCAGACTTTGAATAAGAAACATAGTTTTGAACAAGAGTGTCATATGTTGTTTCCGTTTTAAGCTGCCTTTCACCATATGAATCACTGTGAACATCATCAATTATAGCAAGATTATCGTTATTATTATCTGTGCTGTTATTATATGAATTGGGCACATCCTTATTTGCCTCTGCAAACTTATCCATACGGCTCTTTGTAAGCTCTGCACGAGCCGCAAAGTCTTTTTGCTCAAGCTCAAAATTTTCTTTTCTTTCGGTATATTTTTCAATAAGAAGAGTCTTGTTTTTAGTTACCTGACCTCTGTATATATCAGCAAAAAGGTTTGAAACCTTATAGTCCTGAAGATGTGTATATTCACTCTTGATATCGGCAAAGGTGAGTCCTGTTGACGGAGCACGAAATTCCTCATCCTGGAGCTGATAGCCCTCAAGAGAACTTATAGTAGAGTCAATACGATTACTGATAATCTCTGCACTCTCAATATAATCATAATCGCCTAAATCGCCATCAAAGGAAACATCATTGATATATGCCTGTGCAGCGTGATTTTCCTGATAAAAAGCAAGGTAGTTTTGTAACAGAGAATCAAGTATATCTCTTGAACTAGATTCAGAAGCACCGACCTTACCCTCATACGAAACGCTGAAGGTATTTGGCAGATACTCATAATCCTCACCATCTTCAAGCTTTGCCGCCTTAATCTTGAGTTCTGCATCAGGTATGACAGCGTTAATGGTTACTCTTGAGCGGATTGAGTCAACTGTATCGCTCAGTGATAAATCATTAATTACAGCTGTAATAACGTCAGGAGAAACAATCTCGTAAGGGTCAAAATCCTTTTCGTCAGGAGTTTTGCCTCTGGCAATACTGCTGTCATTATATCTGATTACCGCCTGAGCATTGTAACTCTGAAACAGCTCAACATACGCAATAGATATCAAAAATGATACTACGACCGTCATAATGATAACAAACTTCCATTTAAAAATATACCTAAATATATCCCAAATACTGAATTTCATATTTTATTCCTCATCAAGCTTCATTTTTCTTGTTAAAAATTTCAATAGTTTTTTGAATTTGTCTGAAAATTTAACGATTATAAATTTATAAACTATTACTATTGCAAAAATAACTGCCATGAAAAATAAAATTATTTTTATAAACATTTTTACATATGACATTTTTGAAATAGGATGATGAATTATTGTAATGTAATTGTTTGATACTGACTCAATGTAATCGTTATCTGTCTGGATAGCTAAATCAGAAACCTTACCGATGTAGCTGCTGATTTCGCTAATCATAGTCTCGGCATTTTTCACAGCCTCCTGCGGTGCTGCAGGAGCACTTGAATATTTGTCTACAAGATATTGAAAAGAGTCAATCTTCTTTGCCAGATCTGAAGCCTGCAGACCATCGCTGTACGACTCATTAACCACCAAATCAAGACCTGTCTTTGTTTTGCTCATATAATACTCATTATTAACATCAATTGACGGTACAAATGCAACACCTGCAATATGAGAATTATATATATCCATAGTATCCTTGGCAATAATTGAGCCGTCATTTGTCTTATTATAAAGCAGAGTTCTTTTTTCAATATTGTAGTTCTGTTTTCTGATAAATGCCGGTTTATCCTCGGAAATACCATTTTGAGTAATATAAGCATCCAGCTTTTCAAGATTGACATCCCTGATATTAAGCAGCATTGAAACCAGATTGCTGTAGGAATACCCTGTGCTCTTTGACCTGAAAGTGTTGCTTTCAGAGCTGTATTTATCAAGATATCTCAGCATAGCCGTAACCTTGTCAGACATAATCTGACACTGCTCGCCGTAATCATATTTATCAAGACTGTCCTCAATATCATAATCAAGGATTGTATTCTTTTCAGAATAGTTTACGGCAAAGTAATCCTTATATGCGTTTGCAAGCGCATTCAGCATGGCATATGTGTTGCCGCGCTCAAGCTTTCTGCCCTGGTTATAATAAACAACAAATTCTGTAGGACAATATGTATAGCTTGTGTTATTTGCAATTGCATTTTTAACATTATCAATTGACGACATAGGGACCTTGGCATCAATTGTAATTCTGTCCTTTATATCCTCAATGGAAAGCGAGTCATCACCAAGATAGTTCAATGCGTTTTGCAGCACCTCATCGGATTTAAGCTCAGCAATATTAAATCTTCCGCCTGTCGGTGTAAGCCCATTTCGTGCATTTGCGTAATTCAGCGTTAATGTTATGTAATTTGTGTGTGAAACCTTGATATAGCCGTAAACAGCAATAGGTGCTGAGAAAGCAAGTGACAGCACAAGCAATATTATGATGTTCTTTTTGCTGACTTTTTTAAGCGTTCTTCTCATTTTAAAAATCAGCTTTGCAAAAAAATTTTTAAGCATCTTCATTATCCTTCCTTAAAACATTAACATTATTATCGCTTTCAAAGCACATTGCACACATCATTAAAACATTGATATATGGTTTCAGCACATACATTGTCAGCGACATTGAAAATCCGAAAATCGCAACCATAGCAGCAGCATAAAACGGATTCTTCCTGATATTTCTGCCAATGCACACCGCATATGTTGCTGCATATAATACAAATCCGAATATGCCCTGATCAAAAAAAGTCTGAATAAACTGATTGTGACAAACATAATTTGAAACCTTCGCCGTACTCGGAAAAATGGTATATGTCGACAGAAGCCCCGAGCCGAACATAATTCTTTCAGGCTTTTCAAAAGTATAGTTAAGCGAGAATTTCCATATGTCAACTCTGCCTGTACCGCCGGTTTCAACAACACTTTGAACCGTGAATCGCTGCTGTACATCCTCAGGAAGCAGTGGAAAAAATACCAACACCACAACAACGCCTACAATAGCAACCGCCACCATAATACCGATTTTTGATTTCAGCGATTTTGCACCGAACAATATGCAGGCAAATATTCCGCAGACTATACCAATCAGTCCGCCTCTTGATCCAAGCTTCAGCACGGAATAAAGAATTGCAATGATTAACCCAGCATACAGAGGCGTAAGCTTACTCTTGTTTATTATTCGCTTTATTGCCACAACGAGAGGCATTATAAAGTACATAGGGTACTGATTGACATCCTCCTCATAGCCTAATATGTATATCTGAATTCTGTTTTCATACTGGTTGATTGTTGTTGTGCTGGTAATACAGATAACAGCGCAGATAATACCTACAATAATCCAGATATTCTCAATCATCTGCTGCTCTTCTTTATTATATACACGCATGGAAATCAGCAGAAGCACTAAAAATGCCTGCACCATATCACTCGTTGTGACCTTTGCCTCAGCACTTCTGAAAAGCAGGAGCTGTACAAAGCAAAG
>DBFOUY010000052.1:0-7783 GCA_048365975.1 Eubacterium sp. | reverse complement strand
AATAACAAATGCAGTTATGCTTAAAACAGATTTCATCGCTCCCTCCGCTGAATCTGCAATTGCATTGCCAAAGGAGGGTAATTCACGATAGGAGTAAAAATCCTTTTTTATTCTCGGCTGAGTAAATGACAATGCAAAACCGATAAGCACTGATGACACAACATTTGATATGAATAATATAAGACCAGCTTTCGGATTCAGCAGAGTTGCCGTACCGACTGCAGTAATTATAAAACCGCAGCCGCCGCAGAAATTAAATCTGAGCAATCTTGTCGCCTGCTCCTTGTCAAGCTCCTGCGATAAAACAAGTTCCTGTGTAAGCAGTGCACCTGTGGGGTATCCGCCTGTAAGCCCCATAATAATGGCAGGTACAGTCACCATAGGCAGATTAAAAATATAATGCGACAAAAAGCCAAAGCCTTTTGCTATTACATCCCTTGCTCCTGTTTTCATTATAAGCAAAAAGACAATCAGCAACGGCAGCAGGCTGGGAATTATTGTATTTTCTGCCAGTACAAGACCGTTATATGCACCCTTTCGCATTTCGGCAGAAAACACAATAAGGAGCATTGCAGTGGCAGACAGTATTATTAATAAAAAAATATCCTTCTTTTTCATACTTAATTATATGAAAAAGAAGGACAAAATATTTAATCAATGTAAATCTTAAGCGTACTTTTGCACCAATCAAGCAACAATGAAAACTCCTTGTCAAAATCATAGCTGACATCACCTTCACTGTTAAGTCTTATACAAAGAGCAAGCACCTTTTTATCAAGCTCATTATCAAGATGCTCTAACAGCCCTTTTTTAGTTTGGTGAAACTCACCGCTTTTAAGATACTGCAAATTCTGCAATATAAAAAATACACCCTTGCAGGTTTGCGGAAAGCATAAAACATTGCTTTCTCTGTCAGCATGAATATAGTGGTGACAAAGCTCATGATAAAGATTGCCTGTGCTTATTTTTATATAATTTACAACATCAGCCTTTGAATATGACGGAACAAGCTCCTTTAAACAGCCGAAATAATCCTTTGTTGTATGAACAAGGTGACAAATTTCCAGCACATTCCAGTCAGAAAGCTCCTCCCTGCCGCAGATAAAACCGCATGATTTTTCATAATCACCAACCGCCATAACCGCATTTTTATACACTGTTAAATCTTCAGCAGTCATATTGTCAATAACAGCCATAATATCAATATCACTGCTATCAGTAGCTTCATCTCTCATATAACTGCCCTGCAGTCCCAAATAGAGCAGTCTGCTGCCAAAGGCATTTTCAAGCTCTGCAATCAATTTTTTTATATATTCATCTATGCAAACCATAATATTTCCTTTCATTCAATATCATACTTTGTTAGCTTGCCTTTTTGTGAAAGCTGAGGATAGCTCCATTGCCTTAACACCTCATATGTACCAGCACAAACAGCGTTTGAAAGGTTAAGACTTCTTATTATTCCCCTCATAGGCAGACGGACACATCTGTCATAATTATCTTTTAACAGCTCCTCGGGCAAGCCCTTCGTTTCCTTTCCGAAAACAAGGAAGGCATTATTTTTATATTCCATATCACTGTGAGCAACTCCGCCCTTAGTGGTGAAATAATAAAATTCAGCGCCTTCATTCTGCCCAAAGAAATCCTCCATACTGTCATAATATGTAATGTCTAACTTGTCCCAGTAATCAAGACCTGCTCTTTTAACCTGCTTGTCTGTAATCTGAAAGCCCATTGGTCCGACAAGATGCAGACGTGCCCCTGTTGCGGCACAAGTGCGTGCAATATTGCCTGTATTCTGCGGTATTTCAGGCTCTATGAGCGCAATATTAAGCTGATACTCCATCTATATAAACCTCTTTAATATCCAAATTTTCATCAAGGAAAACAAAATCCGCACACTTACCGACTGCTATTGATCCGATTTCATTATCAGCCTTAATAACCCTTGCAGGATTGATTGTGCAGGCTTTGAGTGCAGCTTTGAAATCAACACCATATTCAATAAGATTTTTAAACTCAGTATGAATATTTGAAATTGATGCGGCAATTGTACCATCAGCAAGGACTGCATATCTGCCATCCTTTTCAACAAAAACCTGCTGACCGCCGAGCTCAAATTCGCCCTCTCCAAGACCTGCACCGCGCATACTGTCACTGACAACAACTGCTCTGTCCTCGCCCAACATTCTAAATGTATTTCTCAGTACAGCAGGGCAGATATGGCCACCATCACATATAAGCTCACAGGTTATATTACTGTCAAGGGCAGTGCCGACAATCCCTGCTTCACGATGTGTCATAGGAGTCATAGCATTATAAAGATGTGTTGCGTGGCTAACACCAAGCTCAATTGCCTTTTTACATTCATCTGCATTTGCCGCAGAATGACCGATTGCAACAGCAGATTTTCCGCTGACATACTTTATAAATTCATCACTGCCAAAGGCTTCAGGCGCAATGGTGATCAGCTTAACCATATTATCCGAAGCCGCCATCAGCTCATCAAATTCCTCAATTGTTCCGCCCCTGACATAATCAGCATTCTGTGCACCCTTTTTGCTCATAGCAATAAAAGGACCTTCAAGATTAATTCCTGCAATTTTTGCACCGCTGCTCTTAAAATCAGCAATTGTTTTGACAATATCAATAAGCCTTTCCTTCGGCAGAGTCATTGATGTGGGGCAGAAGGAGGTTACGCCATGTTTTGCAAGCTCTTTTGTAATTTTTTCAAGACTATCAGCAGATACATCACTGCTGTCACCGCCGCCGCAGCCATGAATATGAATATCAACAAATCCGGGAATTAAGGTCAGACCGCTCATATCCCTGCCGTCACCGAGTATTCCGATTTGCTTTATTTTACCGTTTTCAATTTCAATATCGCCGAATTCCTTTTCAAAAAGCTCATTATAAAATGTACAGTTTTTTAAAATCATTATTCATTTTCCTTTGCTATTCTGAAAGCTAATTCCTCAAGCTGTTCATATTTTTCAAGTGTGCCGATTTCTCTTCTGAAAGCCGCACCGCCTCTTAAGCCCTTTGTATAATAGGCGGCGTGATGTCTTGCCTCACGCATCGCAGTATATTCACCCTTGTACTCGATAATTTGCCTGATATGCTTAAGCATAACCACCATTTTTTCGCTGACACTTACCTCCGGCAAAACTCTGCATTCATTGAAATACGCATTCAGTCGTCTGAAAAGCCACGGATTACCAAAGGCACCTCTGCCTATCATAATTCCGTCGCAGTTTGTTTTTTCAAGCATAATTGTGGCAGACTGTTCATCTGTAATATCACCATTACCGATAACAGGAATATCAACCGCCTGCTTAACATCAGCAATAATATTATAATCAACAGTGCCTGAATACATCTGAACCCTTGTTCTGCCATGAACAGCAACAGCACTTGCACCGTTCTTCTCGGCAATTTTTGCAAGCTGAACAGCATTGACATTTTCGTCATCCCAGCCCTTGCGGATTTTAACGGTAACAGGAATATCCACCGCTGATGACACCGCCTTAACAATCTCACCTGCAAGCTCTGGTTTTTTCATAAGACTTGCACCGCCGCCGTTCATTGCAATTTTCGGTGCAGGACATCCCATATTAATATCAATCACATCAGGCTTAAACTCAAGGCATTTAACAGCCGCTGCCGCCATAACCTCAGGGTCATCACCGAAAATCTGTGCCGCCGCAGGTCTTTCCGCCTCACCGAGAGTTAAGAGCTGAGCACTCTTTTTATCACCCATAGTCAAACCCTTTGCAGACACCATTTCAGTAACAACGTAGCCTGCACCATAGCTGATGCAAAGCTCTCTGAAAGCACGGTCTGCAATGCCTGCCATAGGCGCTAAACATATTCCGTTTTTAATTTCAACATTTCTAATTTTCATAACAATAGTAATATATCACAAAAAAGGTGCTAAATCAATTTTAATAATAAAAACAGATCAGAATTACAGTTTTAAAGCTTTTCATTTTCTTGCACTTGGTGCGGTTTTACCAACTTTATAATCAGGTCGGCAATATGTTCAATTTCGTCCCTGCAGTCATTTTTTATCCAAGCAACAATAACCGCATATATTCCCTTAATATAAAATTCAAGAGTATACTTTCTGTCCTGTTCTGAGATACCATATCTCAACATAATAGGGGTGAATATATCATTATACAATGAGTTAAAGATTTGGTCACAACGAAAAGCAATAGGCTGAGCTATGACAGCAGCAAAAAATTTTTTATTATCCTTTACAAACTCCAAGTATAGCTGCAAATATTCAGGAGTGATTAAAATCAGTTCATCAAGCGAAGAATCAGCGATAATATTTTTATCTATTGTCACACTATTCTGAAATTTATTATTCATCTGTTCTGTAATATATTCAATACTTTCAAGTAACAGGTCATTCATCGTTTCATAATGCAGATAAAAAGTTGATCGATTAACACCTGCCTTTGTGCAAAGTTCCTTTACAGTTATAAACTCATAATTTTTATTTTCAAGCAATTTAAGCAATGCCTCATCCATCAGCCGGGCAGTATTGTAATACTTGCTTTGGGATTTATTCAATTTACTGCCCCTTTCTTTTAGTCTTCTTCTGCAATTTCATTTGCCAGACGTATAATATCCGAGCCATATTTTTGCTTTCCTTTTTCAAGCAGTTTTTTGTAAATAAAATAGTTTATACTTAAACCTATAATACCAATTATGCCAATAATAATACCGAGAACAAACATTGTAACTCCGCTTCCTATTATGTGCATAGAAAGGCACATACCCGTTCCCAAAACCAACGCTGAAATGATACCAAAAGTAAAAGCAAAAATATTTGCAGGCTCTTTTGCCTTACGATCTAATTTTTTTAGTGCAATAACCTTTGATGCCTGCTTTACAGAATACTCATTTGCAATAGCCTCTGCGTAAATTTTGTCTGTGTTCATTTTTAAAATCTCCTTTTCATTTAATAAGCTTATTATAAAGGAAATTAAAAACAAACTGAACAACACCAAATTAGAAAAGTGTTGTTTTCAATAATTATTATATCAGACTTTTGGGTTATTTTCTATATTGATATATGAAACCCTCTTCAAACAAAAAACGGATTGAATAATCAATCCGTTTTAATGACCTGATAAATTATCAGTCTATTTCTATTGATATTTTGGCATCATTTCTTGTTGCCGCTGCACGCATAACAACACGGATAGCCTTGGCAATTCTGCCCTGCTTACCGATAACTCTGCCCATATCATCCTCGTTTACATGAAGGTGGTAAACAGTTACGCCCTCTTCATTAGGTTCGCTAACATCAACAGAAACATCCTCAGGCTTGCAAACCAAGCCCTTAGTTATAGAAATCAACAAATCCTTCAAAGAAAACACCTCCTGTTTAAGCTTTGTTATTTTTAACAATAATCAAAGATTAAAGGATGCCTTCTTTTTTAAGAATACTTTTAACAGTATCAGTTGGCTGAGCACCGTTAGCAATCCACTTCTTAGCCTTGTCTGCATCAATTCTGATTTCAGCAGGGTCAACCATTGTGTTATATGTGCCGATTTCCTCGATGAAACGACCATCACGAGGGTATCTTGAATCTGCTACTACTACACGATAGAATGGTGCCTTCTTTGCACCCATACGACGAAGTCTGATCTTTACTGCCATTTTTGTTACCTCCAAAAATAATATAAATAAATTTTTATTTTCAAACCATTACCTTAATGTTTATGGTTTATTAACTGATTAAAATCCGAACGGATTTGAGCCGCTGCCCATTTTACCCATCATCTTTTCAGCCATATCAGGGTTAGCCTGCATCATACGACGCATTTTTTTGCTGATTTTCGGACCGCCCTTACCGCCGCCGAACTGCTTCATCATTTTCTGCATCTGCTTAAACTGAGCAAGCAGCTTATTGACATCCTCAACCTGCATACCGCAGCCTGCCGCAATTCTGCGTTTTCTTGATGGGTTAATAATATCAGGCTTTGTTCTTTCCTCTTTAGTCATAGAGTAAATTATTGACCTGAATCTTGTAAAGGCTGATTCATCAATATCCTCATCCTTTATCTTGCTTCCTATACCGGGAATCATTTTGATAGTATCCTTAAGACTGCCCATACGTTCAATCTGATCAAACTGGTCAAGCAAATCGTTAAGGTCAAACTTGTTCTTTGCAAGCTTCTTTTCAAGTGCAGCCGCCTTTTTCTCATCAAGTGACTGCTCTGCCCTTTCAATAAAGGAAAGCACGTCGCCCATACCGAGAATACGTGACGCCATACGTGACGGGTGGAAGGTTTCAAGGTTATCAAGCTTTTCACCTGTACCGACAAATTTAATCGGCTTGCCTGTAACTGCTCTTACAGACAGTGCCGCACCGCCTCGTGTATCACCATCGAGTTTTGTAAGAATAACACCGTCAATCCCCAGTGTTTCGTTAAAGCTCTTGGCAACATTGACTGCATCCTGACCTGTCATTGCATCAATTACCAGCAAAATTTCGTGAGGATGAACAGTAGAGCGGATATTTGTAAGCTCCTCCATCAGCTGCTCATCAATATGAAGTCTGCCGGCTGTATCAAGGAACACATAGTCATTACCATGGTCCTTAGCATATTTAATCGCCTCATCGGCAATTTTAACAGGATTTTCAGTACCCATTTCAAAAACAGGCACACCAACCTGCTCGCCCACAACCTGAAGCTGTTTGATAGCTGCAGGACGATAAATATCACAGGCAACAAGAAGAGGTCTGTGACCCTCTTTTTTCAGCTTAAGAGCAAGCTTTGCTGAGTGAGTTGTTTTACCGCTTCCCTGAAGACCGCACATCATAATGACAGTGGGCGGATGATTGGCAATAGCGAGCCTTGACTCGTTGCCGCCCATTAAATCGGTAAGCTCCTCGTTAACTATTTTAATAACCATCTGACCGGGAGTAAGCGACTCCATAACATCGGCACCGATGGCACGCTCTGTTACCTTAGCGGTAAATTCCTTTGATACTTTATAGTTAACATCTGCTTCAAGAAGTGCAAGGCGAACCTCACGCATTGCTTCTTTAACATCTGACTCAGTTAATTTGCCCTTGGCACGCAATTTTTTAAATGAATTTTCTAAACGTTCGCTTAAGCCTTCAAATGCCAAGTAATCAACTCCTAACCCTCTTTAAGGAAAGAGGCAAGTGTTTTAATTCGGGCAACACAGTCATTGATTTCCATTGAAAGGGAGTGATTGAGGTTATATTCATTAATAATCTCAGCACACTCAACAATTTCATCAACGCCCTTTTTCATTTCATTAAAGCGCTTTGCAAGCCCCAGATGCTCCTCCATATCAAAAAGCTGAGCCTCTGCACGCTTGATTGAATCCCTGACGCCCTGACGGGTTATGCCCTCATTTTCAGCAATTTCGGAAAGTGAAAGGTCGTCCTCATAATAATAGACTAAAAAATCGTGCTGTTTCTTTGTAAGCATTTCACCGTAAAAATCCAGCAAAAAAGGTATTTCAAGATTTTTAGCCAAGCAGACCTCTCCCCTCAAATACTCGTAAGTGTAAAGTTATAATCTTTACAGCAAGGTGTATTATACTAAAGAGTGACTTATATGTCAAGCATATTTACCATAAAAAATATTATAAAATTTATGCTTTTGCTATTGACACAATTTGTAGTGTAAACAAAAACGCTTTACACCAAATACATAACAAAAGACCCGTGAAATCACGGGTCTTAAAAACTCAAATTAGAGTGCAGCCTTTGCAGCCTCAACAAGT
>DBFOUY010000051.1:0-4158 GCA_048365975.1 Eubacterium sp. | reverse complement strand
GAAATAATTCTACTGAAGATGCATATTTAAATCTTTTTTTGTTTTGTTATATCTTTAAAATAAATTATGACTTTTCTGAAAATCATTATAATTTCAATAGTTCTATAAATATTAAAGATATTAAATTAATTAAAGAATTGATTTTTAATTGCTTTTCTGACTTGCAAAAAGGAAAACCATTTGATGAGATATATATAGGATTATTTAATAAGGATTATGACACAAAAACAATTAATTTTTTCACGAGTTTTATTCATTCATTGAAGGAATATTTTGATAATGATGAGAATCCACACGGAATTATTAGTTCCTTAATCGAAAAAATGAATGAAAACGAGTATTGAGCTGTTAATATTCTAGATAATACATAAGTCCCAAACGGCGAGTCGACACCGTTTGGGACTTTTTATATATAAAAATAAATTTATGAAAGGAAGTGACTCTATGTCAGATAATTGGGTAGTACAAAACCTTGAAAATGCACTTGATACTTGGAATGAGAAACTTTCGGAGATATGGACTTTGCTTACACAATCACCACAGGATTTCAAAGGCGGTGGTATTTGGAATGTAATTGTCAATATTAATGGTGCAGTACAGGCAATCGGATTAGCGTTGCTTGTGCTGTTTTTTGTTGTAGGTATGGTCAAGACTTGTTCATCATTTGCAGAGGTCAAAAAGCCTGAACACGCTTTGAAATTGTTTGTGCGTTTTGCTCTTGCAAAAGGTTTGGTAACTTATGGTATGGAGCTTATGCTCGCTTTGTTTGAAATTGTGCAAGGTATTATTTCAACAATAATGAACAGTGCAGGAATTGGCTCAAATACGCAAACAACTTTACCTAATGAAATGATAACAGCTATTGAAAATTGTGGCTTTTTTGAAAGTATTCCGCTATGGGCAGTTACCTTGATAGGCAGTCTGTTTGTAACGGTTTTATCATTTATATTGATACTAACCGTTTACGGAAGATTTTTCAAATTATATATGTTCACAGCACTTGCACCGATACCATTATCAACATTTGCAGGTGAGCCGACACAGAATGTTGGCAGGTCATTTATAAAAGCATATTGCGGTGTTCTGCTTGAGGGTGCAGTCATTATACTTGCTTGTATAATTTTCTCTCTTTACGCATCATCACCGCCGCAGGTTGATACAAGTGCAGCAGCTGTAACAATGGTATGGAAATATATCGGCGAGCTTGTATTCAATATGCTTATTCTTGTTGGTACAGTTAAGATGTCAGACAGAATTGTTCACGAAATGATGGGAATTTAATTTTAAGGAGGAATTTATATTATGGGATTTAATAATCCAATTAAAAGTGATGATCCGCAGGCTATTGAAAAACTGACTGCAAAACTTGAAAAATGTCAGCAACAGCAGGAATTTATGAAAGATGTCAATAAGTATTACAAAAAGAACGGAACACTTAAAGGCTATCCTGATATTAGCGATGAGGAGGCAATAAAACTTGATGCACAGATAAAGAGTAATTATTCTTGGGCACAGCAACCTTATCTGTCATACTATTTGCAAAATAACAATCAGGAAATTAATCGTCTTAAAAAGAGAATTGATGAGCTTAAGAGAAATAAAGAAGTCGGCTTTGTTGGTTGGGAATTTAATGGCGGCAAGGCTGTTGCAAATCAGGAGCTTAATCGTTTGCAATTACTTTTTGATGAAAAGCCGAGTGAAGAGCAAAGGTCTGAATTAAAGTATAACGGTTTTAGGTGGTCACCAAAAAATCAGGCTTGGCAAAGGCAACTCAATGACAATGCAATTTATGCCGCAAGCCGAATATCCTTTATTCAACCTAAAGATAACAGTAGTATTCGTTCCTTACAGCCTAAAGCACCTTCAAAAGATGATTTAGCAAGATAAGGGGGGGCAAAGCATTGGATATTCAAATTAATAAAGAATTTCGTGATTACAGCGAAACAATCTATTTTGGGCTGAATATGCGTCAGCTCATTTTTTCTGCCCTTGCAGTCGGTGTAGCAGTATGCTCATACTTTCTGCTTAAGCCTTATTTGAGTATGGAAACATTATCGTGGCTGTGCATTATTCTTGCTGCACCCTTTGCCGCACTCGGTTTTGTTACCTATAATGGTATGACTGCTGAGCAGTTTGCATGGGCGTGGATAAAATCAGAAATATTAATGCCTAAAAGGCTTGTATTTAAGGCTGAGAGTGATTTGTGCAGGCAAAGCAAGGAATTAATTAAACAGAAAGAAAAGGAGATTTTTAAGGCAAATGAAAACGCTTAAAACTATGATAAAAAGAGAGCAGGAACGATTTACTGTTCCTAAATCAGTTCAGGATGTTATTCCTATCAAAGCCGTCTATAAAGACGGCATTTTTCTTTTGAGTAATAATAATTACTCAAAAACATTCAAGTTTTCAGATATTAACTATCACATCGCAAGTGATGAGGAAAAGAAAGAGCTTATGCAGGGATATTGGTCAGTTATTAATTCCTTTGGTGCAGGTGTCACAATTAAGCTCACAATCAATAATCATAAACTTGACAGAGCAGAATTTGAAAAGTCAATCCTTATTCCGTTAAAGTATGATGGTCTTGATCATTACAGAAAGGAATATAACGAAATGCTGCTTGATAAAGCAAATTCATCAAACTGCATTGTTCAGGATAAATATTTTACTGTTACCGTCAGCAAGAAAAATGTTGATGATGCAAGAGCATTTTTTAATCGTGTTGGTAATGACTTGTCGGCAAGGCTTTCAAGAATAGGCAGTAAATGTGAGCCATTAACTGCTGATGATAAACTGCGTATATTCCACAATTTCTATCGTGTCGGTAATGAGCAGAACTATAATCTTGATTTTGAGCAGCTTATGAATAACGGCTGTGATATTCGTGACTATATCTGTCCTGATTCAATGGATTTTGAAAGTGACTTTATGAAAATCAATGATGAATATTGCAGAACAATATTTCTGCGAAACTACGGCACTTTTGTGGATGACAATACTGTATCGGACCTAACCTCTATCAACAGAAATCTTATGCTTTCCGTTGATTTTATTCCTATCCCCACAGGAGAAGCAACAAAAGAGGTTGACAAGGTACTGCTCGGCATACAGACTGATAAGGCAAATTTCAACCGAAAGCAGATACAGAACAATAACTATGGTGCTACAAATTATGACCTTGAACAGCGTGAGGGTGAAATTCTTGAAATCAAAAACGATATGCGTAATCGTGATCAAAGGATATATGAAACCTTAATTACAATGGTTATTACTGCTGATACCAAACAGGAACTTGATAATGTAACCGAAACCGTTTTTGCAAAGGTTGCAGACAGCAGTACAAATCAGTTTGCGACACTTCGCTATCAGCAGCTTGACGGATTGAATACTGTTTTACCATTCGGTACAAGAAAGATAAATTGTTTCAGAACACTTACCACTGAATCCCTTGCGGCATTTATGCCATTTAACGCACAGGAAATGCAGCATAAACACGGCACTTATTACGGACAGAACGCAATCAGCAACAATATGATATTCATAAATCGTAATAAACTGCTCAATGGTAACTGTATTGTGCTTGGTGTATCAGGTGGCGGTAAATCTTTCTTTGTAAAAGAGGATATTACCTCAATATTCTTGTCGGATGAAAATGCAGATATTTTGGTGATTGATCCTGAACGAGAGTATCATCCGCTTGTTACTACTCTCGGCGGTGAGGTTATCAACATTTCTGCTAATTCTGAAAATCATATCAACGCAATGGATATGAATTCAAATTATGAGGATGATAAAAATCCGATTGCAACAAAAGCAGAATTCATTATGTCACTTTGTGAACAGCTTATCGGAGAAACTGTTGATGCGAAAGACAAGTCAATCATTGACCGTTGTTGCCGTAATGTCTATGACGAGTACATTAAAAGCGGTTACAAAATTGCACCGCCAACCTTGCAGGATTTCAGAGAGGAACTGTTAAAGCAAAGAGAGATTGAGGCACAGGAAATTGCACTTGCGATTGAGCTTTTCACAAACGGCTCACTTAATACCTTTGCACAGCCTACTAATGTTGATACAAACAATAGGCTCATATGTTTTGATATTCACGATTTAGGAAGTCAGCTTTTGCCTGTTGGTATGCTTGTTGTACTTGATAAT
>DBFOUY010000050.1:0-8001 GCA_048365975.1 Eubacterium sp. | reverse complement strand
ATCAGGCTTTATTGATTTATATAAAAAGGTTATTAAAAATTTCCCTCAGGCACGAATGGTTTCTAAGGAGGAACGTCTGAAAATCGGTAAAGCATTTGCCGATATAGGCAGCAGATATGGCATAACCATAAAAGCCTGTGCAGAGGGTAATGAGCTTGAGCAGTATGGTGTTGATTGCAGCGGTTGCCTGACACAAGCGGTATATGAAAAAGCACTTCGCTCTAAATTAAATATGCCAAAAGTAAAAGGGCAGAGAAATGAATGTGCCTGCTTTTTCGGCAATGATATAGGGGTATATGATACCTGTATGCATCTATGCAAATATTGCTATGCTAATACGGATTATAAAGCAGTGCTCAATAATTCAAAGCTGCATAACCCTGAATCGCCATTTCTTATAGGAACTCACCAAAAGGGTGATAAAATTCATAATGCAGTGCAGGAAAGCTGGATTGATTATCAATTAACTTTATAAAATAAAAATAACAGAAAGCATTAATAACTGCTTTCTGTTATTTTTTTATCAACTGTTCTTTGTATTGCTTGGGAGTGATTTTATATTTTCTTTTAAAGGCTGATATGAATGCAGATGCTGAACTGTATCCGCATCTCACTGCACATTCATCAACAGTGGTATTTTTCTCCTCAAGAATTGTTGCAGCCATTGCCATTTTAGATTCATATCTCATTTTTTTGAAGGATGAGCCATAATGCTCCTTTATTATTCGTTCTGCCTGTCTTTGTGATACTCCTATCTGTGCTGAAAAATCACTCAGTGTTACATTACTGCAGTCATCTGAAAAAAACTGATCAAGAATCCACGAACGGCTTTCGTTTAAATCGGTGTCTTGTGCATCATTTTCCTGTCTGTTATTATCAGGAAAATACAATCGAGTTATTTCACTTATTAATCTTATTGATAATGATGACAATATATCATTTTGCCACTGATTGTTTTTGTCCTTTTCATTAACCATTTGCTTAAATAAGTGCCTTATTTCTGCGTTGCTTTTGCCTATCCAGAAGCTTTGTGATGCAAATTTGCTTATAATATCGCTGTTCTTTTTTGTATCTGAAATTCTGAAATATACACATAGCTCGTGCATAGGGCAGTCTTTGTCCGAAATTTGCTTGTGCAGTAATTTAGGTCCTGTTATAAACAGTATATTTTTTGAGAGATTGTATTTACCGAAATCTGTTTCTAATACACCTTTTCCATAATCTATCAGGTGCACCTCAAAGCTGTTTTTGGTGTGTGAATGCATAGGCACAATTTCACTCAGTGTGCCTGAAAATATTTTGAAAAGCTGAATTTTATTATTATTGTAGTGAAATGTTACATCCATATTACCGCACAGCCCCTTTCAGTTATTTATTGTAGCAATAATCATGTTTTATATCAAGAAAAAATTTATTTAAACCGACACAAAATAAATATTTTTGTCGGTTAAATGTCTTTTAATAATAAGAATAAAGCATTATACTATTATTAAAATATTAATGAAACGGGGACCTTATATGAAAAAGAAAAAAATTTATACTGTCGCTACCTCGCACCTTGACACAATATGGTCTTGGGATTTTGAAACTACTGTAAGCAAATATATCTATGACACTTTGGTAGATAACTTTGCACTTTTCAAAAAGTATCCGTCATACATATTTTCTTTTGAAGGCTCATACCGCTATGAGCTTATGGAGGAGTATTACCCTGAGCTTTTTGAGGAAATGAAGGAATATATAAAACAGGGCAGATGGCATGTTACAGGCTCAGCCTTTGAAAATGGTGACACTAACTGTCCGTCACCTGAGGCACTGTTCAGAAATATTCTTATAGGTAATTCCTATTTTGATGAAAAATTCGGCAAAAGATCTCTTGATATTTATCTGCCTGACTGCTTCGGCTTCGGCTGGGCTTTACCGAGTATTGCACACCACGCTAATCTTAAGGGATTTACCACTCAGAAGCTTGCCTGGGGCAGTGCCTATGGTATTCCCTTTGACATAGGCAAGTGGTACGGCGTTGACGGAAATTATATCTATGCAAGCTGTAATCCTCACGATTACTATTATACATTAACTAAGCTTCGTGACTGGGATTTTGTTACCGATAAGCTTAAGGAAAATGAAAAATATGGTTTAGACTGGACATATATGTTCCACGGCATCGGTGACCGAGGTGGTGCTCCTGAGGAGAAAACAGTTAAATTTGTTGACGATGAAATAAAGAAAAATAACAGCAGTGACATTGAGGTTGTTGCTGCAAGTGCAGACCAGATTTATCGTGATATTGAAAATGAGCTTTCACAGGAGGTTAAGGATAAGCTCCCTGAGTGGAAAACCGAGCTTGTTATGCAGAATCATGGTGTCGGCGGTTACACCTCACGAGCTATCGGCAAGCGTTGGAATACCAAGTGTCAGGAGCTTGGAGATATGGCAGAGCGTGCAGGCGTTATGGCAAGCTATTTCGGTGCTGCAGATTATAATGAACCTGTGCTTGAAAAGGCTTGGAAAAGAGCGATTGCACACCAGTTTCACGATGATACCCCGGGTACATCAGTTCAGCGTGCATACCGCCGTTCCTGGAATGATTATGCAATGTCAATTAATCAGTTTAAAGGCGAGCTTGAAGGCTCACTTTCAGCAATGACAGGATTAATGAAGTCTGATTTCTGCACAGGTATTCCTGTTATGGTTTCAAACTCTGTTGAAGCAAAGCGTATCAGTGCTGTTAAACTTGAATTGAAGGGGATTTCAACTCCGTTTGTGCGTGTTTATAACGACAAAGGCAGAGAGGTTAAAAGCCAGGTTAATTCTGTTAAAAACGGAATTATGGAGGTTGTATTCATTGCGGAGGTTGAGAGCCTTGGTATGCGTGTTTATGATGTCAGACCGAGCGGTGAGCCTTGCTGTATAAAGAGCGATATTACTATCGGCGGCGACACAATGTCAAATCAGAAATACGATGTAAGACTTAATAAAAACGGCGATATTGCCTCAATAATTGACAAAACTGATGATGACAGAGAGCTTTTATCAAAGCCTATTGTTCTCGGATTGTTCAACTACACAGGCTCAAAGGACTGGCCTGCATGGGAAATGAATTATAAAGAGGCAAATAAAGAGCCTGATCGCATACCGATTGCATCATCAATAACTGTTGTTGAAAACGGACCTGCACGTGTTACCTTTGAGGTTAAGCAGAAGGACGGCAAAAGTGAATTTATAAGCTATATCTCATTGACCGATAACGGCGAAATTGTTGAGGTTTATAATGATTTTGAATGGCAGTCACTGAGAACAATGTGCAAAAACCGCTTTGCCTTTACCGCTAAAAACAAGCAGGCAACATTTGACCTTGGTCTTGGCGCAATAAAGCGTGATAATATGAATGAAAAACTGTTTGAAGTTCCTGCACAAAAATGGGCTGATATTACCGATGAAAGCGGTGAATTCGGCGTTTCAATCCTCAGTGACAGCAAGCACGGCTGGGATAAATTTAATGATAATACTCTGCGTCTTACCGCTATTCATACTCCTAAAAAGAATTATCGTATAGACTCTATGCAGTCAATGATGGATTTAGGCAAAAATATTTATTCTTATGCTGTATTCAGCCACAAGGGTGAGGTCGGCTCAGTTACTCAGCTTCAGGCAAAAATGTTCACTCAGCCACTTACTGCAACTGTTTTTGAAAAGCATCAGGGCAAACTCGGCTCAAGCTATTCCTTCGGCGGCGGAAACAGTGAAAATGTTATTGTAAGGGCAATAAAAATGCCCCATCATAATGTTGACAGTGGTGAGATTATTGTACGCCTCAATGAGGGTGCAAACAAAGCTGTTGAAAAATATACATTCTCTCTCGGTGAAGGTGTTGAAAGTGCAAAAGAGCTTTATGCAAGCGAGGAATTTCTTGCAGATGCAGTAGTTGAAAACGGCTGCCTTGTAACAAGCTTTAAGCCTTATGAGGTTAAAACCTTTGCCCTTAAATTAAAGAATAGTAGTGTTGAGAGTAAAAAATCTTCAAGCATTGATGTTGCACTTGATTATGATATTAAGAATACACATATCCCTGACAGACTTCTGCCTGATGAAATTAAAGCAGGCGGTGTATGTTTCAGAATTAATAAAAATGAGCTTGCAAGTTGTAACGGACAGATTATTGAGGTTAAAAAGGGCAATAAGCTTAAGCTGCTTTGTGCGTCACTTGCCGATGATAAAAAGGCTGTGTTTACTGTTAACGGAAAGGCTGTTACCAAAACAGTTAATGCAATTGACAAGCCATACGCTCAGTGGGATTTATATGACTTTGAGGAAATGGCTTATGTTAAATCAGGTCATTTGGGTTATGAATTTACACACAGTGTTGACGATAACGGCAATACACTTTTTGCTAAGGGTCTGTATTTCTGGGTTATTACTCTTGACGGCACAACAGTTCTTCCTAAGGATAAGGATATTGTTATTCTCTCTGCAGCAGAGGTAGCTTCACCGAATGCAAGCCTTGTTACTCCTCTTGAGGATAAAGTGGAAAAACGTCCCTTTACATTTGAAATGAGCCTTAAGGAAAAAATCTGGTATATCCATTCAAAGTGTGTTTGGATGCTTAATGATAAGGATAATTTCTTAACTCACTGGAATAACGGTAAAAACGGAAAAAGAGTTGAACAGACTAAAAAGAATATTAAATCAAGAACCTTTGATACCGTAGGTCATTAATATGGAAGATATTTTTAAAAACGATTGGTCAGATTATAACAACGGTTATCCGATTTCTGACAGTGAGGTTGAGCGTTACATATCAGTTACGCCAAGTGAAAATCAGTTAAGGCATCAGGCTAAGCCATTTTATTGCTTTATTCACTTTGGTATGAATACTGCAACAGCACGTGAGTGGGGAACAGGTAAAGAGGTACCAACTGATTTCACAATCAAATCAATCAATGCAAAGCAATGGGTATCATCAATAAAAAACAGTGGTGCAACAGGTATTATTCTTACCTGCAAGCACCACGACGGATTCTGCCTTTGGGAAAGCGAATACACTGATTTTTCTGTTAAAAACAGCGGCTTTAAAGGCGATATTGTAAAAATGGTAAGCGACGAATGTCACAAACAAGGGCTTGATTTTGGCGTCTATCTTTCACCTTGGGATATGCACGATAAACGTTATGGGACAGATGCATATAATGACTATTTCTGCAATCAGCTTACAGAGCTTCTTTCAAACTACGGAGAAATTTTTGAGGTGTGGTTTGATGGTGCAAAGGGTAAGGATGCAGTTGCTTTTGAATATGACTGGGAAAGATATTATGAGATTATCCGCCGTCTGCAGCCTGAGGCAAATATTGCTATCTGCGGTCCGGACATTCGCTGGGTCGGAAATGAGGGCGGAATGTGCAGAAAAAATGAATATTCTGTTGTTCCAAAGAGCCTTACAAAAAGTGAAACAGTTGAGAAAAATTCTCAGCAAAGTGAAGGTCAGGCAGCAGCACTGCAGAAATTCAAATCTACTGATGAGGATTTAGGCTCACGTTCAGCCTTGAAAAATGCAGGTGAGCTTTGCTGGTATCCTGCCGAGGTTGATGTTTCTATCCGCAGGGGATGGTTTTATTCAAAAAATGAAAATGTAACAGTTAAATCCTCAAGAAAATTATTTGATATTTATCTCAATTCAGTGGGGAATAACTGTACACTTTTGCTGAATGTTCCGCCGACTGACAGCGGAGTTATTCACCCTAAGGATGTAAAGGCACTTGCAGGCTTAGGTGAAAAAATCAAGAGTATTACAGCAAATAAGGTGCTTGTTAAAAAGAATATCAGGCTTACAAAGAAAAACAGTTATGCTGAATTTAACTTTAACGATAAAAGAAGGCTTAAATATGTTTTGCTTGAGGAGGATACATCATTCAGTCAGAGAGTTGAAGCCTTTGACCTTTATTTGAAGAAGCCGAATAATAAATATAAAAAGGTTTATTCAGGCACAATTATAGGCTCAAAGAAAATAATTAAAATAAAAAATAAAAGCTGTGTCGGAGCTGCTCTTGTTATACGTCAAAGCCGCAGTAATCCTATTATTAAGCAAATCGGCTTTTATGAATAAGTAAAGCCTTGCAGGTGATTATTCCTGCAAGGCTTTGTTGATTGTGTTTAATACTCTCTTTTTGTCCGCTGACCATAGGGGAGCTATTAAATCCTTTTTTGCTCCATCGCCTGTCAGTCGGTGTATGACAATACTTTTTGGAATAATGTCAACACACTCTTTAATAATATCAGCGTATTCAGCAAGCTCAAGCACCTTAACATTCCCTCGGTAATATTCATTTGCAAGGTCAGTGTTTTTTAATACGTGGAGAAGCTGAAGCTTAATTCCGTTTATACCGCTGCCGCAAACATATTGTACAGTTTCAAGTATATCATCACGGCTTTCATTAGGCAGTCCGATTATAACGTGAACAACGATATTTACACCTATTGCTTTCAGCTTTTTCACTGCCTCATCATATACAGAAAGGGGATAGCCTCTTCTGATATATTCAGCAGTTTTTTCGTGAATTGTCTGTAGCCCAAGCTCCACAAAAACAGGTTTTATTTTATTAAGCTCATCAAGCAGAGCAATTACATCATCACCAAGGCAATCAGGTCTTGTAGCTATCGACAGTGCCACAATGTCATTATGGTTTAAAGCCTCAAAAAACTTTTTTCTCAGAATATCAATGGGTGCATAGGTATTTGTGAATGCCTGAAAATAAGCGATATATTTTCCGTCTTTTATTTTACTCACAACACGTTTTTTGCCATGCTCAATCTGCTCTGTTATTGAGAGTGCTCTGCTTTCTGCAAAATCACCGCTGCCACCAGCTGAACAGAAAATACACCCCCTTGTGCCGATTGTTCCGTCACGGTTAGGGCAGGTGAATCCTCCATCAAGGCTAAGCTTATATACCTTGCATCCAAAGGTGTCACGCAGATAATTATTCAGACTGTAATATTTCATAAAATTCCTCAAGCACCTTTTTATTACCGCATACAAATGAATCAATTTTATCAGCATCAGGCTTGTTTCTTTCAAAGGTTGCAGCATATCCGCCTGCTTCACTTAGAATAAGGTATGCACCAGCCCAGTCCCAAGGACGTAAAATCATTTCATAGTACAAATCTGCCTTGCCGCTCGCAACATAGCAGATATCAAGTGCCGCTGAGCCGCCGCGTCTGACCTCAATAGCTTTATAAAAAACTTTTTCTGTCAGCTCAAAGGTTTTATGAGCAAGCTCATGTTCGTATGGACAGGTTCCGAAAAGCACAAGACTGTTGCTTAAATCACAGTCAGAGCAGTGAATGGGCTTGCCGTTAAGATGTGCACCCTTGCCCTTTTCTGAATAAAAAAGATTATCAAGGTCAGGGTCAAGCACAACGCTGATGATTATTTCTTTGTCCTTGGCAAGTGCAACGCTTATTGCACTGTGCTGAAAGCCTTTGATAAAGTTTGTAGTTCCGTCAATAGGGTCAATAATAAAGCAGTATCCGTCTGTAAGCTCCTTGTTGCCCTCTCCCTCTTCACCAAGGAATTTGCAACCGGGAACAATTTTTACAAGCTCGGTAAACAGAAAATCCTGTATTAATTTGTCATATTTTGTAACAAGATTAACGGAAGATCCCTTGTCCTCAATGCCGAGGTCACTGCCTGCACTTTTATAAATTTCTCCTGCCTGTTTTACTATATCAATTATTTTGTTAAGCATATATATCCTCCTATAGGATTTTTTAGTATTATAGCACAATATTTAAAATAAAAAAACATATATTCTTATTGACTTAAAAAGTTTGGTGGTTTAAAATTAAAACAGTTAAATATTAGGAGTGATTAAGTGAAAGTATTTTTGTGCTGTCTTGTGTGCAGATTTGTTCATTTTGTTCTGCAGAAGCTTGGCAGGGGTGCAACAACCTTACCCGGAAGAGTTGCACTCAGGGTTAAAAGAAATGTATTAACAGATTTGTCAA
>DBFOUY010000049.1:0-6604 GCA_048365975.1 Eubacterium sp. | reverse complement strand
CACCATATACGAAATGGACTGAATTTGCCTGTAATGTTTTTGTTTTACCCAGAAAAAGTTTGACACCAAGCACTGCAACAACAGGCATTGTTATTACCTTAAGCAGCGAGCCTACAGGTGTCTGCACAACCGTAAACGGCATACACAAAAAGTACAGACACGCAGCCCAGCAATCAATACTGATTTTTGATAAAAAAGCTTTCAGGTCTGCTGTAAGCTTTTTCACTGATACCTTTTGCATTAACAATATACCTCTCTGTTAATGTGTGTTATATACTAATCTTTTAAGCTTATTGAAAGTTAATAACAGTGGTCTGAGCCACACACGGATATGCCACAGCAAAGTGTTCATATTCCACTGCTTAAGATGCTTTGCCATTTGATGAGAAAAAATTAAATTGCATCTGTATTTTTCAGCAATCCTCAACCCAGAGCCTGTCAGACTCCCAGTTCCCTGATAATAATTATAAAATGCATAGGGCACTACATAAACACTCTTTGCTCTCGTGTACACCTCAACCTCAAACACGGCATCCTCGGCTGTATGCATATCAAGCCGAAACTGCAAGCCCTCAAGCAAATCTCTTTTAAACAAGGACATACATACTGTGTTCATCAAAATACCATTAACGAAATATGGATATATGTGTTTATTAAATTCATCTTTTTTAAAAAAGCCCTTTTTCTTAAAATCATAAACACACGGCTTTTCCTCACCATTTTCATAAGTGTATTTATGTGTGCACCTTACAATATCGGCACCAGTTTTCTCCTGCTCAAAAAGAAGCGTATCAATAGCCGAATCGTCCATATAATCATCAGCATCCATAAACATAACAAATGGTGCCGTGGCTTGGCTCAAACCGATATTACGGGCATATGAAACACCTTTGTTCTCAACCGTAATATACTTTATTCTGTCACCATAAGTTTCAAGTATTTGCTCTGTATTATCACTTGAGCCGTCATTTACTACAATAATCTCAATCTCACATTTATTTTTATCTAAAATTGAATTAATACATCTTTCAATAGTATCGGCACTATTATAAGACGGAATAATAACTGATACCCTTTTCATCTTCTGATTCTTCAATTTCCTTAAATGATATTTTATATCTTTCTAATTCCTTTTCAGGTATATTGAGGCTTTCCTCCATTTCAATATCAACACCGGCTGCCCCTGTATGAACAAATACCGACCTTACAGTCATAAGCATAAGCTTAATATCAAGATAAAGTGAGTAACTCGACATATAAATGAGATCCATAATAATTCTGTCTGATGCTCTGCTACTGTAATAACCATACACATGAGAATAGCCTGTTATTCCCGCCTTTTCAAGATAACGAAGCTCATAATCAACAACCTTTTCACAGAATTCATCAGCAAAAATCGGACGCTCCGGTCTGGGACCTACAAGTGACATATCACCCTTGATAACATTAATCAGCTGTGGCAACTCATCAAGATGTGTTTTTCTGAGAATACTGCCAACGCGGGTAATTCTGGTGTCATTTTTAGTTTGAAGCTGTGCACCGTTCTTTTCAGCATCAATAACCATTGTGCGGAATTTATAGATATTGAATATCTTTTTATTTATTGTATATCTCTCCTGCTGATAAAACACAGGACCGGGAGAGTCGAGCTTAATAAGAATTGCTATAATTAACATTATCGGTGAAACTATCACCAGAAGCACAATTGATACAACCAAATCGAAAATTCTTTTAACAATCCTCTGCCTTTTGTTAAGTCCGAGTAGCGGAAGCTCAATAATAGGTGTATCAGTAGGATTTCTCATTTTACCGAGATAATTTGCAACATTAATCGCAACTGCCTCTTTTTGCATCCTTTTTCTTAAAAACATTGCTTTATATGAAATTTCTTTTAAAAGCTCAGGAGATATATGAGGAGAAATAAATATAACATCATATTGAGCAATAAGATTATTCAGAAGATAATTTACCTCCCACTCATTGCTCTCATCCACAAGGCAATACCTTGTGTGCTCATTATGATCATCTGAATACTTAAGCTTTCTTGCAAGCCTGCTTGGAACATCAACAGAATCAATAATTAAAACAGAACGTCTGTTTTTGTTAAGTATAGCAGAAACAATAACCCTCCATATAATTGATAATAATGATGCAACAACAAACATCATAATAGTGTATACAGGATAAAAATATTTCATTCCCATAAACATGCACACAAATGCCTTAGCAATAATAAGAATTGTCGATGTTATCATAACAGAAGTTATATTATTAGCTTTTGTGTCCTCAACATATGCGTAAAAATCATAAATATGATACAGAAAAATCGTTGCAGCCGTGTGAAGAATTGCAGTCACCCATCCCGCCTGTGCATAGGACGTAAATGAAATAATATAATTAACAAAAAGGTGAGAAAGCACAACTATAGCAGCATCGACTAAAGCAATATAAATATTCAACGTTTTACTTTTTGTGTACTGGTTCATTTCTCCTCCTACAATATATCAGTTATAATATTATAACTTTTACTAAATTTAATCGGCAATATTATAAAACAGCAGTTTTATAATGTCAATCTAATTTTACTGATATTGTATATTTTTATAATTTTCTAAATTTATAAAGATTAGTGCCATAAAAAATTACTAATCCTCAATTTCAGTTTATTAAATTTTAAAGAGTTCAAATCCTTTCAATTGATAAAAACAACCTAAATACAAAAAACTCCGACATAATCGGAGTTTCAGCGTTTGACATATATTCTGTCAGCATATATGTCTGAACACTACAAAAAAGATGTATTTGGCGTTTTCATGTATAGATTTGAACCCTTGAAATGACTGGACTTCTCTTTTTAACCATATTAAAAAAAACAGCAAAAATGCCAATTCCATATAACTTTGTTTTTAGACAAAAGGGTTCAGATAATTGCTTAATACTTATTATCTTTTGATTTTCTATTTCAAACTTTTTAAGTCTACATTCATTTGAATTCTAATTTAAAAACCATCAAACACGCAAAAATAATGTATGCCAATAACCGTCTAACCTCAAAGGGTTCAGATTGCTATCTGCCTTCCACCTTATATTTTAAAAAAATTTTGTTACCTTTTATGTTTTATTACACTTAATATATATAAGATACAATTAAAAAACAAACAATTTTGTCGTAAAAATATGCTTTTTTGCATTTTTATTGTTAATATTTATCATTTTTGTTATACTGCAATTACACATTTAATCTGAACTTTTACTATCACCAGTATAACCTATTCCAGATAAAATTCTACCCATCTCACTTATATATTCTTCATCACAATAAGCATATAGTGCAGTATTTTCAACTCGAATCGTTATATAATATACACCATTCGATTTAAGAGAATGCATATAATAATTTGCATATCCTTCAGAATTACTTATGTTACCAGAAGATCTGTAATCCAGCATTTGATTACAAGCATTGCTATATAAATTAGCCGCACTGTCTTGATTATCAAATTCAAAAAAATCAAAACGGATTTTTTCGTTTTCTATTGCAACACTTTTTTTAAGATTAGAATCATTTTCTAAATATATAGATGTTGTATCTGACGAAACATATCCTAAGTTAGAAAGTACAGTCGTAACTTGTTGGCAAGTTACAGGTGTTTTGGGCTGTCCGTTGACACCGGCATATATTAGTATTACTGCTAAAAGAATTATTCCAAATGAAAATAAAAATATTAAGCCAATTTTTTTCTTCTTGCTAAGCCACATAAATAAACCCTCTTCCAAATTTATATAGACAAAGTATAGCAAATGTCAATATTTTTATCAAGTCAATAAAATCCCCCTAACACCACGTAATACAGCGGTTTTAGGGGGATTTTTGTCTGAAGAACACAAAAAAGATGTATTTTGCATTTTTGTGTATGGATATGAACCCTCTTATTTTAAAAAAATTTTGTTACCTTTTGGTCTTTTTCGTACTTATATATTGAGATATAATTTTATAAAACAAACAATTTTGTCATTAAAATGAGCGTTTTTGTTTTTCAATTGCAATAATATGGAATTGTGATATATTAATAAATAATAATGTTATCTATTTTTAGTTGATGAACCATAGTCAATAGATAATAATATATCATTAAGTTCATTTCTGTATTCATTATCACAATAAGCATAAACTGCTGTATTCCCAACCCAAATCGATATATAATATACTCCATTTGAACTCATAGAATACATAGCATAATTGTTATAATGAGCATCCCATTCACGAAAGCCATCTGATATATTTTCGTATATCAAATCATGATTATTGTAAAACACTGTATATGCACTATCATTATTATCAAACTCAAAAAAATTAAATCGAACATTTCCATTATCAGCCATAATACTCGCTTTAAGATGCGAAGTTTGTTCTTTATAATGAGAAGTGGAATCTATTGGTTCATAATCTAAATCAGCGAGTTCTATGCTAACTTGATCGCAAGTAACAGGTGTTTTTTCTCCTGTATTTGCAAACATAACAATCATTATAACTGAAAATATAAGAACTATAACTCCACCAATAATATATACAGCTTTATCTCCATACTTTATAACAAATTTTGATAACATAAATAAACCCTCTTAGAAATCAATATAGACAAAGTATAGCAAATGTCAATATTTTTATCAAGCATAATATTTTTCACAAAGAAAGGAAGTTGAAATTATGAGAAAATTCAAAAAAGTCGGTATTAAATTAATCGCACTCACAATAGCAGTGATTATTTTAATATCTCCACTAAATGTACTTGGTGCAGTTATTGCACCAAAAATTGATGAGTTGTTACATAAAGACGAATATGTGGGAGCAAGTGATGCATATCTTGCAACCGCTAACATTCAGGCTGATAACATTGATTACTATCCCGAAAGTGCTGATATATTGGATGAATATAGTTATAACGATTCGTCAGATAATAATTCAGATAATATTTCTGCATATGCTGCTTCTGTCCCCGGAGATCCTATGGTTTTCTATACTCAAAGATGGCTCAATCAGGAATACGGAAAAGTTTCAGGTTTTGGTTCAGTACCTGAAAATGGTAAAACAGGATGGGATACAGTATATGGTTTGTTAAGAGCATTACAGCATGAACTTGGTATCACAAGTCTGTCAAATAATTTTGGACCTTCAACAAGTTCAAAATACAGTGCAAATCCTTTATCCCGCAAAGACGGTGCAACAGACAGAAAATATGCAATACTGCAATTTGCACTTTGGTGTAAAGGATACAGTCCCGGATATAACATATCATATAATCAAAGCACAGGTAAGGTTACTATCAATGCTGTATTTGATGCTAATGTAGAAAAAGCGGTCATCGAATTAAAAAAAGACGCCGGCTTTACTAATCCGAATGGTGTAGTTACTCTTAATGTTATGAAAGCTCTTATGTCTATGGACAGTTTCAAACTTTTAGGTTCTTCGTATGGAGCAAAGGCAGAAGTAAGAGCAATGCAACAGGAATTTAACAGAAAGTATGAATCATATATAGGATTAATACCTTGCGATGGTGTTTACGGCAGAAGCACAAATAGTGCTTTAATATATGCTTATCAGGCTGAGGAAGGATTGCCTGTTGGTGTTGCTAATGGTAATTTTGGTCCTACAACAAGGAAATGTGCTCCGAATATTCCTTATACTCGTAGCAGCGGAGCTGCTTTAACATATAACGGAAGTTATTATTCTGACTCACAAATTTCCACATTCACTAAACTTCTGCAGTTTGCGCTGTTTGTAAACGGATTTGGTAATGGTAATTTCAACGGAAATTTTGACACTGCAACAAGGCAGGCTGTTAAAGATTTTCAGAATTTCTATAAATTAGGAGTTACAGGAACAGTTGATATAGGCACATGGATGTCATTGTTTCTTAGCAGCGGTGACCCAAATCGTTCTGCCCTTGGTGCTGACTGTGCTATGATATTAAATGAAGCCAGAGCAAAAACACTTTATGATAATGGATACAGATATGTTGGCAGGTATTTAACAGGTACATATGGCAGTAACAGAATAAGCAAAGCTCTTACTATTGAAGAAGAACAGATTATATTGAATGCCGGACTGAGATTTTTCCCTATATATCAGGATGGCGGAACTCGTTTGGATTACTTTACTGCTGAACAAGGTAAATCTGATGGACAAACCGCTGTTGAAACAGCTGTAGCACTTGGTATTCCAAAAGATACAATTATATATTTTGCAGTTGACTTTGATGCACTTGAATATCAGGTAAACAGCAATGTTATCCCATATTTCAGAGCGGTTTATAACGAATTGTCACAGAGTATATACAGGATTGGAATCTATGCACCGAGATATGTCTGTACATTAGTTGCAAATGCAGGATATTCATGCAGCAGTTTTGTAGGTGACATGTCAACAGGATTCAGTGGTAACCTGGGTTATCCTATTCCTGATAATTGGGCTTTTTCTCAATTTGCAAATTTAGAAGGCAATAATGCACTTGGCAGTGGTGACGGCAGAATTGAAATTGATAAAGATGCAGTTTCAGGCAAAGATCAGGGTGTTGGAAAAATCGACAAACAGCAAATTGATAAT
>DBFOUY010000048.1:0-15605 GCA_048365975.1 Eubacterium sp. | reverse complement strand
GCGGCTATACCTATGTTGACTATAACCGCGGCGGTGTTCCTCTTATTGAGATTGTTTCAATGGCTGATATTGAAACTCCTCAGGAGGCAAAGGAATATGCTGAAAAGCTTCAGCTTATTATGCGTAATGTCGGTGTTTCTGACTGCAAAATGCAGGAGGGCTCAATGAGATGTGACGTTAACATTTCACTTCACGAGAAGGGCGAGCCTTGGGGAACAAGAACTGAGATTAAGAATATCAACTCACTTTCAAATATCGTTCGTGCTATGGAGCTTGAAATGGAAAGGCAGGAGGATATTCTTGATTCAGGCGAAAAGGTAATTCAGTCAACAATGCGTTATGACGCTAACAGCGATACTGTTTATGTTCTTCGCACAAAGGAGAATGCCGATGATTACCGCTATTTTCCTGAGCCTGATATACTCAGATTTTATATTTCACCTGAAATGATTGAGGGTATCAGAGAGTCACTGCCTGAGCTTCCTGATGCAAAGCTTAAAAGATATCTGGAAATGGGTCTGCCTGAAAATAACGCAAGGCTTATTTATAAATACAAAAATGTTACAGCATTTTTTGATGGTGCTGTCAGTGAGGGTGCAAGTGCAGGTAATGTTCTTAATATGATTATCGGTCCTGTTTTTGCAACTCTGCAGACAGAGGAGGATAAGGAGAACTTTGAAATCAAAACTACCTCCTCACAGCTTGCAGCACTTGTTAAGCTTGTTGATGAAAAGAAAATCCGTGCTAATAAGGCAAAGGAGGTTCTTGCTCAGATGCTTGAAAGCGGAAAGGATGTTACAGAGTACGTTAAAGAGGATGACCTTGCAGGTCTTTCTGATGACGATCTGAGAGCAATATGTCAGGGTGCTGTTGATGCTAATCCTAAGGCTGTTGAGGATATCAGAAACGGAAAAGACAAAGCAATCAATGTTATGTTCGGCTATGTAATGAAAAACTCACGTGGCAAGGCTGACGTTAAAAAGGCTGAGGCTGTAATAAGAGAACTGATTAAATAAATCGGTAAACCTCTTTGCATTGAACTGAACAAATCCATAAAAAGTAGATAATAGAAAAAGAGAACCCTCCTATGGTAGAATAGAAAAATCTATCATAGGAGGAATTTTTATGGCAAGAAGTTACAGAGATAGGAAGATATGAAAAAGAAATATTGAAACTAAAGGCAGAGGGAATGGTGAAAGGAGAAATCGGGTTTCAGTTTTGAACAAATACATAATCTCATATCAAGTTATAATGCAAAAATACAATCTGCTTTCAGCAGTACGCAGAAAGACGTTTCACTATTGCAGTCAGTATCTGCATAGATATCAAATTTATTAAATCGTGATTTGGGTGCAGACAGACCAAATCAAAAATGGGTAATGGATATATAATATAAAAACAACACAAGGATTAAAGATGTCAGTTTGTTGCTTAATATTCTATTTTATCTGCCATAGTGGTTCTTTTTGCGCTGTCTGCACAATTTGGGGCAGTTCATTTTCAGGTGGTTTTTTTATTGTAACAATAAAAATGAAAAAGGCTGTTTCGCTAATGCAAAACAGCCTTTAATAATTTCAATTATTTTATACCGGTGAACAGCCCTTGCTCTTCATCATATAGTCTGCAGATGCAGGATATTTCCATACCATTGTAACATTAAGGCTTGCACTCTTATCCTTGATTACTGCAATATTTGCATGAGTTACAGAAACCTCTGCAATCATCTTATACTCAGCACTTACAATTTCCTTTGAGCTTGTGTTGATTGTAACTGTTGCAACGCCGCCGTTATAATTAACCTTACAGTTCTCAGCGGTTGTGCCTGAAGACCAGCTTAAAGCGCTGATGCTGTCAACAGTCTTATCAATAGCACCGAGTGACTGGAATACATGACCCTGAGCATCCTTACCCGGAACACTCATATTAACAGCTTTTGGCTGAAGCTGAATGGTGATTGTACCATCGCCGTTATCCTTTACATTAGCTGCTGCAAGATCATCAGCAACAAGACGGCTTGTTGTAAGGCTTTCACCATTACCGTCCCACTCATCTGTATCAAGCTTAGGATCTCTGTTTGTACTTGGAACAAGACCATTAAGACCGGGAGAATAAAGACCGCCTACAATACCCGGTACAAGATTGTTAATCATAGCATTCTCTTTGCCGTCAATCTTGATGCCGTCAACTGTAAGAGCCTCTTCACCGAGAAGCTTATACCATGACTGCGTATTGCCGTCCTTATCCTTATAGTCTGCCATAAGGGTTTTTGAATAATTATAAGCTTCAACATAGAAATTTGTTACATCTTCAATTGACTTGAATTCAATACCGCCGTATGTACCAGCTGCAAATTCATCAATAACCTGAGCATTATCTGTGCCGCCCTCAGGAGTTGCAGTGCCTTCCTGATTTTCCCAGCTTCCATCCTTAATCTGGTGAATAGCCTCAATAGCACCGTTTGTTACATAGTTAACCTTCTTACAGCCTGCAAAGCTGGTAGCAATCATACCAACAGCAAGTGCAAGACATAAGCCCTTTTTTACATATTTGTTCATTTAGGGTTCCCCTTTCATAATTTGTACTAATGTACGAATCTGTTTAGTCTAAAACACTACATATAAAATTTATCGTAAAATTGCAAAAAAGTCAATAGTATTTTGAAAATTCAATGACTATTTTTTTAATAAACGCCATTTTTCGTTGAGATTTGCATTTTATTGTGCTATAATATGGAAAAATTCCTTAATTTTTAACGGAGGCTAAAATTATGAGATGTAAAAATTGCGGAACTGAAAATGACGATAAAAGATATATATGTGAAAACTGCGGTTCTCCTCTTTATGACGAAGAGGATTTTGATACTCCTGCACCTGTTCAGCAGACACAGGATTTTAACAATGCTGTTTCAAACGGTAACGGTGCATTAACCCCTGTTGATAACAACAATAAGAATAATGGTAATAATGAAAATAAGCTTGCTGAAAAGAAAAGCATAATTGTGATAGCAATACTTGTTGTACTTCTTGTGGCAATAATTGCATCTGTTGCAGTTGTTGCAAGCTCAAAGAAAAAGAATGAAGAATCAACATCATCTTCATCGAGCATTTCACAGACACTTTCAACCAAGGAGCAGTCAACAAAAAAATATACAACACAAACAACAACAGAGAAGGAAACTACTACCGAAACAACAACTACTACCACTACTACAACTACAACAAAGCTGCAGAACTGGTCGGTAAAGCTTGTCAGCCAGGGCGGAGGAATTGTTGACGGCAGCGGTTCTTACAGAGATGGCGATAATGTAACTATCACTGCAACACCTGATGATGGTTATGAATTTGACGGCTGGTATTCAAACGGAAGGAAAATAAGCACTACAATGAGATATTCATTCACCGCTTCTGAGGATATAAGCATTTCAGCAGTATTTTCTCCTGTAAGTACAACTGCTGAAGATATTGAGAATATTGACGGAGGAATGGATTAATGACTAAGGGTGAGCTTGCTGAAAGCCTTTTCAGAAACGGGCTTAATTGCAGTCAGGCTGTTGCAGTTGCTTTCTCAGAGGAAGCAGGTCTTGATAAGGAGCTTGTTACACATCTGATGCTCGGCTTTGGCGGTGGCATGGGCAGAATGAGAGAGGTGTGCGGCGCTGTTTCTGCTATGACATTTGTGCTTTCAGCGGTTTATGTAAATGATGACAAGGCAAAGATGTATGAGCGTGTTCAATGTGTTTCAAACAGGTTTAAGGAAGAAACAGGGTCAATTGTATGCCGTGAGCTTCTAGGATTAAATACTAAAGGTGCAGACAATCCTGACCCTGAAAAACGAACACAGGAATATTATAAAAAACGCCCGTGCCCTGAAATTGTTCACCTTTGTGCAGATATACTTGATGAATATTTAAAATTAAATCAGATATAATTAAAAAAAGTGTTGCATTTTTTCAGCTTTTGTGTTATATTATCTAAGCACAAAAGTTGTGCGTATGTGCGCTGGTAGCTCAGCTGGATAGAGTGACTGGCTACGAACCAGTGTGTTGGTTTTGCATAAAGTGCATAATTAAAAATTTAATAGCTTGTGAGCGCTGGTAGCTCAGTTGGATAGAGTGTCTGGCTACGAACCAGAAGGTCGGGGGTTCGAATCCCTTCCAGCGTACCAATATAAAAATCCTTGAAACCGTTGATATTACTTGGTTTCAAGGATTTTTTGTTTTCTCAAACTCAGTTAAAACCATCATTTTTGCGACCACTTATCTGCCTGAAATGACCACTTATTCTCCCTGTTTTTCTATATAATATATGTTTTATATTATATATTTTAGCAAATGTATATTTTTTGCTGTTTTTGCATATTTTTGTATATTTTTTCTTGTGACCACAATAGCGACCACTTATTTTCAGAAAGCAATTCAGCCGTTACATCAACTGTAACGGCTTTTCTATATATTATATAATTATTTTTACATTATATATTATGCATCTTTTTGTTGATACCCTATATCCATTACTGTTGAGTAACCGATCTGAAAGGCAGCTTCCATTTTATCGGCTGCTGTTGTCTTTATCTTTTTAGTTGCATGGACATAAGTGTTCATTGTGAATGCCACATCAGAGTGCCCGAGCATGCTTGACAGTGCTTTAATTTCTACACCTTCCTCAAGTGCTATTGTTGCACATGTGTGCCTTAAATCGTGGAATCTGATTTCCTGCGGAAGTCCTGCACGCCTCAGCATTCGTTTAAATTTTCTTGTTACTGCATTCTGATCCCGATATGTTCCTGTTTCGGGTGATGGGAACATGAGTTTTGTTCCTTTCGGCTGTCGCATTTTTAATCTTGCAAGTGCCGTTGCACAATCAGAACTTATCGCAATAGCTCTTACCGAATTTTTTGTTTTCGGAGTTTCTGTTTGCAATACACCGTTAATTCTCTGCACTTGTTTAGTTATTAAGAGTGTTTTATTTTGGAAATTTATATCATCCCACTCTAATGCAAGTATCTCACCCAGTCTTAATCCTGTGGTTAATTCAAGGTAATAAAATTCAAAGCAACCGCTGTTGAAGGCTTCTTCAAGCAAGCGGTTGCTTTGTTCTTTAGTCAGAGTTGTCATTCCTTTAACTCTGTCTTTCGGCATATTCAATTTATCTGTTGGATTTTTATCTATTATTCCTTCATCCACTGCTTTTTCAAGAGAGGCATGTAAAATGATCTTTATATCCTTTACAGTCCTCGAACTCAATCCTTGAGCAATGTCACTTGCTCTTTTCTGATTTATTCTGCCATTTTCATATACATCCATTATATATTGCTGACAGATTAACTTTGATAAATCTCTGAGGTGATATTTACCCAAGTAAGGATTTATATAATTCTTAATCATTGATTTGTATCCTGATATAGTTTTCGGTTTTAAGTATCCTGTGCAAAAATCTTCAATGTAGATTTTATTCCATTCCTCAACGGTAGGATTAACACAATCACCGTATTTACATCCTTCATTGCGTTTTCTTTTTCCATTTTCCGCAATCAGTATGTCGAGCCTTTTCTGACACTCTGACTTTTTCGTGTGTGTAACGGTTTTGTACTTATTCTTTCCGTTTTCATCTTTGCCGATGTAAAGGCGACCTTCCCACCTTCCATCTGCTCTTTTTCTCAATGTTCCTGTTCCTTTGGCTCTTTTTGCCATATTATCATCTCCTTTGCAACACCAACAATACCACACTTTTTCTCTAATATCCAGACAAATATGGGTGTTTGGCTGCGACCATTAAAAACCTTTAGAACTCGCTTTAATCCACGATTTAAATTCATCTCTCGGCACTACTTTTCGCCTGCCCAGAACGACACATGGGAAGGTTTTATCTGTGCTTGCTATATCATATATTCTTGATATTGACAAACCTATTGTATCCGATACATCTTTAATAGATAAAAACATCGGCATCTCATCATAATTATTATATTTCATAAATTGACACCTTCTCTCTATATTTCAACATCTAAGCTCTTTGCAATTGCGATATCAAGCTTTTCTGATTCTTCGTCATTTAATGTGCCTATGCATTCTCTTAATCTTGATTTATCAATTATTCGTATCTGTTCAAGTAAAATCAAAGATTTACATTTTAAGCAGGGATTATCAATCAGCACATGTGTTGGTATCCTTGCTTTTTTCTGCTCGTAATCGGAGCGATAATTGTTGTTGGACTATATTTATTTCCTTTATCGTTTTGAATAATAACTACCGGTCTGACACCGCCCTGCTCACTGCCGATAACAGGGCTTAAATCAGCGTAATATATTTCTCCACGCTTGACTATGTTCATTATACTGCCTCCTGTATGTATAACGGCACAGGCAGTTAGTTTGATTGAATATACATATTATCACTAAAAATTAAACCTATGCCGTTACATTTTAAAGTTATTTTGCGTAATGTCATACTTGTCCACGACACCCCTGACATAGGCAATAAAGAATAATCATAATGTGGTTTAAATTTGCTGATTTCTCCTTACTCTGTGTTAAAAATGCTCGACATAAGAAAGTATGTATGTGCTTTTTGCCTTGTTTAAGAATAAATCAGCATGATTTAAACTCGCAGACCTAAAATTGCGAATAGATAAGATAAATTTTGATTTTTGAGATAGAAGCCTTGCTGACGCAAGGCAATAACGAAAACTTCAAAATTTGCTTAAATAACGCATTTTAGGCACATTATGATTAATCTTCATTGCCTTTGGGCATATAACAAACTAAGGATGGTTAACCTTATCATTGGAATCTCACCACTCCGAGGATCTCTCCGAGCTGCCCTCTTTGGCTGCGACGGTTTTATCACGCTCGACTTTTGACTGGACAGAAGTATCATTATCCCCATTATCTGTCATCGCATACCTATCAGAACCACTGATAGTTCGTAGCCAACAAACAAAGAGTCAATAGACTCTTGTTCGTGCTAAAGCTGCTTGCCCCTGTTCGTCAGAAACAATAATGGGAAGGTATTTGCTATATGGTATATTCAATTGTCAAGGTTCCTGAAATGCTCTCAAGCACTTCATTGGCTTCAGTATAATTAATTTCAAAATATAGCGTGCCTTTTGAAAAAAGGCAAAATGACTGTTATTCAGCATTTTTACCAAATCTCATATAAGAGTCCTGCTGCCAAGTCTTTCTTTGTATTCGTTTTTGATTAAAAATGCATTGATTTCGTCAATGTCGTAAATTTTCATACAGATGCAATCATGAATAAGTCTGTCAAAAGAAGGAAGCCTTTTTTCTTGCTCTAATCCATTATTGTATGTAAATGAATATCCGCCTTTTCTTAATAACTCAGCGGTTTTTTCAATGTTTAATCTTAAACCTATACATATTGCAAGCAATATTTCTTTTTGGGAACATGATATTTATTTCCTCTTAATCTTGCGTATTGTATTCTTAATACACAAGTTCTTTGCTGAAACATTCCATCTGTAGCAATTCCATTTTCGTTACACAATTCGATGATATCTTCAGCAAGGGTTGTTTCATATTTTATATTGCAAAAATCATATGATGACACCAATTCTTCAACTGAAATATCAAAAACTGATGATTTTTCTTGCTTTTTTGTATCTTTCAAAGTTACAACTTTTTTATTTTCAGCATTTTGCACAATGCTGTTTTTACTTTCTTTCATGTTCATATTAAACCTCCGAATTTTGAATTGTTTTGATTTTCAAAACTCGAAGACTATGGATATTCAGCTATGTAGCATAACCACATTTTTATATGAGTAAGTTTTGTTAAAGTTAAATTACATCTGAACATAAAAAAAGAAGCCTGACTATCGTCAAGCTTCTTTTTTAGTATTTATATTTTCTTTTCTTATTATCTGATATCTTCTTTATTTTTCCCGCAGAAATCAATATTGATTCAAGTATCAAACTCAAACAACAAGGCACGATAACACTTTTGAATTTGAAAACATACAAAACAATGATAGCGACAACTATTGCAAGCAAAATCAGCCAAGATATTTTGCGAAAATATTTTAACTCCTTTTCAGTTAAAGGCTTTTCAGGTGTATCAAGCGGACAAAAAGCTAAGATACAAATCGATGATAATGCACTGATTATCAATAATATAGTTTGAAAATCGTATGTCTTTGACAGCTTGATTACAACAATACACACCAAGATTGAAAGAGTTGACAATATATCACATCTTGTTTCCGTTGCTGCGTGATAACCTCCTGCATATCTTCTGATGAATTGAAATGCAATATAGAAAACCATACTTTCAAGGACACATCCTAATATTAAGCCAAAGATACAGGATATGATAAAAAATACAAAATGCGATATAAACATAAATAAACCATAAATATATAGTTCTTTATCTTCCTCACTGATTGTTCCATTTGAAAGCAGTTTTTCAGTAAGGCAAGTTGATAGTTTACTTATCATTCTCTACTTTACTGAACTTCTTTAAAGCGGTTGGAGCTTTAGGCTGGTAAATAATTCCGCAAGTTGTAGAATTAGAATTATTTTTTAATTCCGTATTTATAATACCTTTTGCTAAATTCAATGTTAAATTTCTAATTTTTTTTGAGTTTTTCATATATTTTATCTCCTTAGTTTAATAAAATGATATTATAATATTATTTCGATTATTTCAAGAGTATTTACATCAAACTAACAATTCACAACATTATTATAGCAATTTCTACCAATCAGACTAAAAATCTATTTTTACAGGTAAAATTACACTTTATAATAGAGTTTTCTACAATTAAACAGTTCTTGATAAACTGTTGCAATGGTAAAATGTAGATATTATATCATTGATTGGCGGTGAGGTTATGAAAGACAACAAAGATACTGAAATTGATTATTATAAAATAGGATTTAGAATTGGCGAAAAAAGACGAGAGTGTGGATTAACACAAGAAGCACTGGCAGTTAAAGTTAATAAAACAGCCAAGCACATTTCTGCTATCGAAAACGGTCGCTCAAAGCCAAATTTACCGACGCTTTTGAAAATAAGTTCTGCACTTAATGTTACAAGTGATTATTTTATTCTTGGAATATTTCGAGATAATAATATTCAAAATATAATCGAATTGCTAAAATTATGCAAAGAAGAAGATTTGCCGATTATACAAGATATTGTTCAAAGTTTTGTAAATCGCAATTCATCAAAGTAGTTAAAGTTGCATCATTTTGTTTTGTATGGTATATTAAAGCAGTACGCATCTGCTTTAATATACTTTTTTATTTTAGGAGTCAATATGAATATAGCAATATGTGATGATGTAAAAAACTGTCAAAATGACATAGAAAAGCATTTGGTGTTTTATTTTAATGATAATAAAATACCACTGAATATCTTTAAATTTGATACCACTGATGAACTTTTAAAGAGTAATATTATTTTTGATATTGCATTTTTAGATGTAGAGTTAGGTACAGAAAATGGTATTGAAGCAGGAAAGCAATTGCGTTTAAGAAACGAGCGTTTAATAATTTTTGTTGTAACAGCACACAACAGATATTTAGATGATGCTTTTGATTTAAAAGCATTTCGTTTTTTACCAAAACCTATTCAACCTTTAAGACTATATACTGCCTTGGATTCTGCTGTTGAGTTACTTAACAATACTTTCATAACATTTATTGAATCAAAAACAAATAAAAGAATACGAATTGCCGTAAGAGAAATTATATTTGTAGAAATATCAAATAGAAAAACTAAAATCACAACGGAAAATGGCATTTACTTTTCAGATGAAAGAATACTATATTGGCGAGATGTGTTATCAGCCTCCTATTTTGCTGTTCCGCACTCAAGTTTTATTATTAATATGAATTACTCTGCTGAATATAAGAGGACAGAATTAATACTCAAATACAAAGAAAATGAGTATAAAATCCCGATAGCAGCAAAAAATCAATCAGAATTCAGAAAAACTTATTTTAATTTTCAAAGCAGGAATTAATGATGGGAACAATTGTTTTTAGTGTTTTACTCTTTTCAGTAGAATTTTTAATCGCATTCAACTATTTAAAAAGAATTTTCGAATATAAACACAATTACAAAAAATCAGTAATTATAACAGGTTTAAGCTATGTTATATTGATATTTGTATATATCATATTTTCTAATAATGAATGGATTAATGTTTTGTTTTTCACTTTAGCAAATTACTTATCAATATTATTTGGTTTTTCTGCTAATCAAAAAAGTGCAATATTCCATAGTTGTATACTCACATTAATAATGTATTTAACTGAAGTTATTACTGTGTTTTTTATATCTTCAGTATTTAAATTATCAGCAACACATTATAAAGATAGTTTTTATTTGCTTATTATTGATTTTATTATATGTAAAACACTATATTTCATATTTAGCAAGATTATTTCATTTATCGCAGTAAAAGAATATAAAAATATAAACAACGGAAAATATTGGATTTTATTTATCTCACCAATCAGTAGCTTAGGCTTCGCTTTATTACTACGTTACTTAGTAACTCAAAGCAATGTTTCTACAACGATTGCAATTATTTCCTTGGGGCTATCTGTAATCCAACTAATTGCCAATATTATAGTTTTTTGGATATATGAAAATACTCAAAAAAATAATCAAAAAGTATTAGAACTTCAAATTGCAAATCAAAAGAACACGCTTGATTTATCTTATTTGAAACTATTAGAAGAAAAAAATAATTCTTCTGATGAATTAATTCATGACATAAAGAATCATTTATTAAATATAAACAGTATTGCAGATTCAAAAGAAGTCAGCGATTATATAAAGGATGTTTACGGAAAAGTAGATAAGTATAGTTATATAGGTAAAACATCAAATAAAATGCTTGATTTAATTTTAAATAAATATATAACCATATGTAAAAATAAAAATATTCGGATTAACGTAGAAACGTTTTCTGAAAATCTTTCCTTTATTAAAGATGCGGATTTATCAACAATTTTAAACAATCTTTTTGATAATTCTATTGAAGCAGCTGAAATTTGCGATAAAAAAGTAATTGACTTTATTGTAAAAAGAAATGACAACGGCTGTCGTATAATTGATTTAAGGAACAGTTGTATACAAAAGCCTATAATTAAAAATCACAAATTATTATCAACAAAAAAAGATTCTGGATATCATGGAATCGGAACTAAAAATATTGAAAAAGCTGTAAAAAAATATAACGGTGAAATAGAATGGATATTCAATGAAGAACAGATGACCTTTCAAGTGATAATCATTTTCCCTTAAATGCAATATTCAAATAGAAGTGAGTGCCCAAACGCACTCACTTCTATTTTTTTGTTTAATATTTCTATTTTTCTGCATTTAGTATTTATTGTTTTACTGTATTTGTTATTATGATAGTGAGTTTTTATATATTTATCTTTTTTATGAGGAGTTGACATAAAGATTTATATATTTAATTTTAATTAATAAAGAATCTTAGAACAAAGGAGAATCAAAAAAATGAAAAGAAAACTAAAGAAATTCTTATGTACTTTCTTGTCTGCATTAATGATAGTTCAGATATTGCCAATGTCTGTTATGGGTGCAGAAGTTCAAAACAAAACGCTGCCTGAAATCGTTAATTCAGAAAACGATGAAATTAATATTATTCAGAAATTATCAGATGAGTGCACAGATACTCAATCCACATATTTAGCTGATGATGGCTCTATTGTAAAAACAATAGAGATAGCTGAAGATAATGATAATCAAATTACAGCAGTTTCTGCTTTATCAGTAAATGCAAATACTGCTAATGATGACAGTCAAATCAATATATACCAAGAGGATGGCATAGAAAACGAGTCCGGTATATACACTATGAGCACATATGATACAAACGGCATAATTGTTAATATAGATACAGAAAATTTAGGTAATGTATTTGTAAAAAACGCATATTTAACTTTGCATTGCAAAGAAACAGACGATAACACCATTCATGCTGTTCCGATAATAAATGATTATGACGGTGATTATTCAGCAATTGAATTTGATAGAGATTGTGATTTCGCAAGTCTTACCTCTCAAAATAATAACACCGATATCACTTTGGATATAACAAAAACCGTTAATTCTTGGTTAACTGGTACAGAAAATCATGGTATATGTGTTTATTCTAAAAATGAATTAACATATTCAAACACAATTTTAACAATCAACTATCGAAACATAAGCGAGGTTGATTCTAATATCGAAAGTGAAATTATTGATATGGGCAGAGCCGGAACAGTATATATTAATGATTTCTCCTGTGTTCCTACCATTGTCAGAGATGAATTAAGTTTAGACGGATATCTTGCACCGGTACAAATTCAAAGTATTTTAAATCCATTTAATGATTCTGTTTCTCTCACAGGAAGTAATTTCAGAACAAATTATGAAAGTGATATTACATATAACAATGAAAATGATTGTTATGTTTGGAATAGCTGTGAAGGAGAAATTGTTAATTTTCATTACAAAAACACATTATATCCAAACAAAGAATATACAGCTGTAAACACCGCAGGAAATGAATTCATTTTAAAGGTACCTATTTCAAGTTCTGCAAATATTTCAAATGCAAAAATAACAGATCCTGATAATTATGAGTACCATTTTAATGCAAACGGTTTATTATCTGAAATTTTAGTTAACGGAAACAATTCAAATAAAGTTGTAATAAATTACAGCACAGAAAACGAACAGCGTATTGACACTATTAAAGATGGTGCTAATCGTTTTTATAAGTTTGAATACGATTCTAATGGCAGATTAGAAAAAATTAAAGTTATTAATTCAAATAATGAGACTTTAAAAATTAACGATACAGATATATGTATTAATTATGCATATAGTGACGATGGTCTCTTAACACAAGTAACATATCCCGATGGTGAAATTGTTGAATATACATATGACACATTCGATCGAATTTCAACAATTACCTCAAATTCAGGAAATGTTTTAGAATTTAATTACTATCTTGATAATAAGAATATTCTATCTGATTATGTTCTTTCAGATATAGATGGTAATACTTTAGAAGACATATCGCTAAAATTGCCTGTTGAAGAAGAAAATGATACAAATGGTCCTTATCGTCGTATGTTTACAGATAACTTGAAACCGGAAAATGATGCTCAGCAAATAAAAATCCTTGATTTTGACAGAGAGTTTAATTTACTTTATTTGGAAGATTATGATAATAAAAATTATTTTCTTGATTATAACAGTGATGAATTAAAGGTTATAAATGATAATCCTTCGAAGAATATAACTACTAATGGAACATTCTCTAAAAATATAACCGGTTGGACTAAATTGTCCGGAACAAGTGCTGTAAAAGCTAATAACAGCGAACGCCGTCTTCGTTCAGATGCAGGCGCATTAAGAATTAGAGGTTCAGAAACTAAAGATTCAGGTGTTTTTCAAAAAATAACTTCTGAAGAAGGATTCAAAAAAGGTGAAAAATATATTATTGAAGCGTATCTTAGTGCCTCAGATGCAGTAGCATTAACAAACAACAAGAAAATGGGTGTAATGGTTGCGACCTCTGAAAGTACAACAGGTGTGCCGATTTCTTCTGATGTTATTGCTCAAATGAATTATCAGCCATATATCAGTACTTGGCAGCTACAAAAACAAATAGTAACTATACCTGCAGATACAGAAAATTTATATGTATATTTGTATTATGGATATATGCCGGGAGATTGCTATTTTGATTCTGTTAAATTATACAAATATAATGAAACAGATTCTGAAACTGCTGTTGATCAAACTACATACACTTATGATAGTTATGGAAGATTAGCAAAAGAAACTTTAACGGAAAAAATTCCTGTTATCAGCACGATTAAGGCAATAAAAGAGAAAACATATACATATAATGGTAATAATTTGTCAAGTATTACTGATAATGGAATTACAACTTATTATAACTATGATTCCAATAGTTTATTAAATTCTTATGGTTATTCACCGGAAAGCGAATACAACACAACGTATTCCTATACCGGTATGGGTGCACTTGAGTCAGTTGAACAAATTGTTAATCAGATTGATATTGGTGATGTTCAGGGAATAAAGGATATGCAAATGAACACTTCTTATTCCTATGAACATGATAATATTACCGAAATAACGCATAATGGATTTACATATAATTTAACCTATGATGCATCAGGAAACATTTCCGATGTTTCAGTTAATAATTCATCTGTTTTTTCTTTTGACAATCAATATAATCCAGATCAAGAGGAGCAGGTCAGCAAAATAACATATGGCGATGGAACTTCTTTGCTTTATAAAAAATATATTGATGCAGATCACTACAATATTGTTGATATTTATGAAACAACGCAAGATAATCCTAAAACATCTGGTTTAAACTACAAATATGAATTTAAATATGATTATGATGGAACTTTAGTTGAATATATTGATAAAGAAAATGGAAGCACGAGTATTTGGTATAATAATGAGCATATTGTATACAATTGTATATCAATTGAATTTTTAAACAAACTCAATTCCCTTTTCAGAGGCACTATATCATTAGAAGATATTACAGAAGTGCCGATTTACAGATGCACTGAAAACTTTAATGGAACAATATTTGGTCAATCACTAAGTCAATCCAATACAAACATATTCGGCAAAAATTATTCTGTAGTTTCATCTTTAACTACTTCAAAAACTTTAAATACAACAACGAAAACAGACAGGGTATTTTTTGGAGAAGCAAAATCACTTAAGGATATAAAAACAGCTGATGAATTGAAAAAATTTTTAAACGATTCAAATTATACTGTTTCTAAAACAACAAAAGACGGCTTTGGAAGAACAACATATTCTTCTTTAACTTCTTTAATTGATGGAGAAGGAGTAGTTAATAAAAGTTCATATAAAGATCTTGGTTCTAAAAAGACAACAAATCTTTTAAGTGAGTATGAAACATTTTATGGTGGAATTAACACTTCAAGTCAGGAAGCAAGTGAATCAACGGCTCTGTTATATAAGAAATACAGATATGAGTATAATTCAAAAGGTCAGATTACAGATGTATATTCTGTTGATAAAAATCTTTTTGATGATACTACTTTAGATCCTGATACTATTGGTGACGGCGTAACAGAAAACAAGATATATCATTATGAATACGATGAACTTGGACAGCTTATAAAAGAAATCAACCTGAAAACCAACATGGCCATACTTTATCGCTATGATGCAGGTGGAAATGTTATCAACAGAGCATATTATACAGGCGATGATTTTACATATGATCCTGTTTCAAATGAATTATCATTAAACAGCTGTTCCAGTGAAATTGCAAGTGAATATAATAATTCATCATGGAAAGATTTGATGACCTCTATTAATGAAGAAGAAATTGTTTACGACAATGCAGGAAATCCGTTGAATTATGTTGGTTCTAATTTATTTGGACTTCGTGTTGCAGGTGATATGACATGGAGCGGTAAGAATCTTGTTGCTTTCAAGGATACCGAAAACAATTTATATTATGAATATAAATATAATGCTGATGGATTAAGAACGCAAAAGAAAATACATTCAATTAACTC
>DBFOUY010000047.1:0-3613 GCA_048365975.1 Eubacterium sp. | reverse complement strand
ATAATTAATGCTCCATAGTTTATTGAATAGATTTGATTATAAAGCATAATCAAATCTACCCCATTGTTATGATACCACAAAAAAATCAAATTGCAACATCAAATACATTAAGATTTGTTAAAACAAAAAAAGCACATAAGAATAAGTCCCATTTATATTGGCAGAGCGGTATATTTTAAATTGTACTGCTTTCACTTTTTGTCAGCTTTCGATTTGACAGGTAGTTTTTATGCAATATACAAATACAATAAAATGATAACTTTCTTTGCAAAAATTTGTTTCTTACTATATATTTTTTTGAAAAAAGTATTGACTATTATGAACACACATATATAATATTTATGTATTTAATTGTTCCTTAGCAAACAAACAATATGTATGGGGCTGAGTCAAGGATAAGCCTGCCATTTGCCACAAGGATTTAATTATATAGTATTATAATCAAGTAATAAGATTTGGCGGCAGTTGACTATATAGCTTTCAGTATATAGGACAACTGTCTTTTTAATTGGCTTTAACCACTTCATAGTGGTGTTAGATATAAAATATAAAATAATATTTTGAAGGAGAAATAGTTATGAAAGTATTTAACAAAAAAGCAAATTTATCAAAACACTCAAAAAAAGCCTTTAGTGTTTTGATGGCATTAGTTGTTATGCTTGTGCCTATGGGGCTGGCTTTCGCATCTGCTGAGTCAAATACATTCAGGGTTTCAACCTCTGAAGAATTTGTTAATGCAATTAAAGAGATTAATGCAGGTTCTGATGATACAGAGTATGTAATAGAAATGCTTAATGATATTACGATTACGAACAGGTCAGTAAGCAATCATAACGCTTCGTTAGAAATTCAAAAGGGTATAACAACAATTTACGGAAACAATTTCGTTTTAAGTTCAATATTGCCCTCTGACAGTTTGCTTTTTGCAGCCGGTAATTCTGTTGTAAATCTCGGTTCTGCAGATGAGCCTGAAAAAAGCAAATTATTTTTTAATGCATCAGATGCTGATTTAACCAACCATCCTGATTTCTTGGGAATAACTGATTCAGCGACTGCTAATGTGTACGAAGGTGTTGTTTTTCAGAATAACAGTGCAACGAGCAGACCTGGCGGTGCTATTTCAGTTGGCGAGATGTACAGTGAGACAAATGCAACATTAAATATGTATGGTGGAATAATCAGAAATTGTCAAGACACATTTGTGAGCTACGGCGGTGCTGTTTTTGTTGGTATAAATGCAACTTTCAATATGTATGGCGGTACAATCGAGAATAATAATGCTGGCATTGGCGGAGGTATCTGCAATCTTGGTACCTTTACTATGGAAGGTGGCGTAGTTCAGAATAATACTGCCACTGACGGTGCAGATGATATTTTTTCACAAGGTACTATAAAGCTGAATGTTGCCGCAAATGCAGCTAACGGTTTTGGAAAGCTTGCTGAAACAGACAAGCAGATTAAAGGCTGGTTTGAAGATGGTAATAATGAAGACGGCAATCGTTGGGATGTAAATAATTACTGCATTAAGGTTACTAATGAAGAAGCATCAGCAGCCGAGGCTATTGCACTTAAGGCAGCTCACGATGCAGGCGTTACAATAACCTTTGATGTAAATTCAGGTGACTGGAATGATACTGACAATAAGTACTCAGATAATGCAGATAATACATATTCAGAGAGCTTAGCACCTGGTGCTAATACTAATGCACCTGTTGAACCTACCAAGCCGGATTACAAATTCCTTGGCTGGTATACTGAAGATGATGTTTTATTTGATTTTGCTTCAGCAGTAGACGATGATGTTAAGCTTCATGCCAAATGGGAATACAACAATTACAAAAATTCCGTAACTCTTGATAAAACTTATGTTATCGCAGACGGATACACAGGTGCCGGAGATGTTATTGAATCTGACGGAAAGCTTACAGAAGATATTACTTTAAAAATTGTGGAATACAAGAGTTTCAACAGAGAAGGCACCATGAGCGGAATGCCTGCATTTGAAGCGTCCACATATAAATTCAAAACAGGTATGGGTGCAGATGAAATTCAGATTGCCCTTCCTGATTTCAGCAGCTATGGCATCGGTGATTACTGGTACAAGGTAACTGAAAATGGCGGCAAAACAGCAGGTGTTACATATGATACAACTGAATATTATATGCACATTGTTGTAACACGTGAGAACGATTCAAATCCTGATGATGTAGGAATCACCCAGGTAACCTTCCATAAGAACGCACCTGCTGAAGATGGCACATATACAAATAACGAAGGTGATAAAGCAACAGGTGTTACAAATGCTTATGGTGCAGGTAATCTTACCATAACTACTGATATTAAGGGTAATTTTGCAGACCGCACAAAAACCTTTGATGTAGTAGTAACCTTTGCAAAAGACAAAAGCAAGACTATTACCGGTGATATTTATTACTCCGATGGTTCTGTTGCAATTGATAGCAGCAAATGGAAAGGTGGAGGTATGTTCGCTCCTGCTACTCAACAAGTTAAACTCACACTTGGTTTGGGTGACACCGTGACATTCACAAACATTCCTGACGGAGTAACATATACAATTACAGAAAGTGATTATTCAGCAGATGGATACGAAAATCCTGTGTTCACATTTGATAATGCAGACGAGACTGGTGATACTGCAATTAAAGGCAATGCATGGGCAGATAATCAGGCACGTGGTACAATTTCTGACAGCAGTGATATTGTAACAATTATCAACGCAAAAAATGCAACTATTGATGTAGGTGTATTCCTCGAAAATGCACCATTCGTTGCTCTTATTCTCTTAGTTGTTGCTGTGGCTGCAGTTATGATTATAACAAGACGCCGCAGAGCAATTGATGCTGAGTAATTACCTTGTATATATTAATGAAAAGGAGGAGAAATCCGTGAAAAAACAAACAAAGAAAGAGGAGCTCTCCTCCTCACTTACTGACGAACAAAAGAAAAAAGCCGCTGTAAAAAAAGCGAACAAAAGACTACTTCTTGATACAGTAAGAATGGTTGCCGTTCTTGCCGGTGCTGCAATAATATTTTTTATATTTTTCGGACTTAAGGTGGTTGATGGTAACGGAATGTATCCCGCTTTAATGGATGGTGATCTTACGTTGACATACAGCAAATCTGAATATGTAAAAAATGATGTTGTATTTTACACAGCTGACGAAAAGGAATATTGCGGCAGAGTTGTTGCCAAAGCAGGTGACAGCATTAGTTTTTCTGATGATGGTAAATTCTATGTCAATGGTATGGTGCAATCAAATAAAATTATGTTCCCTACAACTGCACCCGAAAATGCAGAAAAAATAATGGTTGTGCCGGAAAACAGCGTCTACATACTTGGTGATTACAGAACCTCCTGTGTTGACAGCAGAGAGCTGGGATTCATTTCGTTAGATAATGTTGATTCAAAAATAATTGCAGTTTTGCGTCACAAAAAAATATAGGCAGTAAGGAAAGTTTGATTAAAATGAAACTACTTAAGGCTTTAAATTGGATATTGACCCGCATTATTGTTTTGCTGATGATTGTTGTCCTACTTTTTTCCGGTTATGTACTGTGGTCAAATTACAGAACATATGCCGACGCAGGAAAT